>NZ_JUMS01000087.1:0-45060 GCF_001059415.1 Enterobacter sp. 940_PEND | reverse complement strand
CCGGCTGTAGAACAGAAAGCTCAGGCTGCTAAAAAGCATCACAAAAAAGCAGTAAAACACGAAGCTGCTAAACCAGCTGCACAGCCAGCTGCGTAAGAGTACAAGCTTAACCGTGTCCTTCGGGGCACGTTGGTAAACCGGCGCTGAACCGGACAGGTTCCGCGCCGTTTTTTTTATCCGGAGGGCGTATGCTGCGACGCTATCGGTTTGAGCTGATTCTGATCCTGCTTATTTTATGCGCGCTCATTGCCAGCCATTTTTATCTTTCCTGATTGTAGTACGCTGATTTTACTCCCACTTTAGCGCTGTCCCGTCTATAGTATTTTCATAGGGTTCACTTTTAATAATCATAATTACCCCCCACCAGAGTGAGATATGCGTAAATCTGTTGTGTTGTTACTGGGAACGTTTGGTCTTTTTTCTGGATTCTCACATGCGGATGATGGCGGTGATGACACCATTAGCGCGAAAGAGCTCAAGACGCTTTTTTTCAATCATGACGACCGCACGCGCGTCACCGATCCCACCCTGGCGCCCTGGGATGCTATAGGTCAACTGGAAACCGCCAGCGGTAACTTATGTACTGCGACGTTGATCACCCCTCAGCTTGCCCTGACGGCAGGCCACTGTCTGTTAACGCCGCCAAACGGCAAGCCGGATAAAGCGGTGGCCTTGCGGTTTGTGTCGCAAAAAGGGACCTGGCGCTATGAAATCCACGGCATTGAAGGCCGGGTCGATCCGTCTCTTGGCAAACGCCTGAAGCCTGATGGTGACGGCTGGATCGTGCCACCGGCGGCCGCCTCATGGGACTTTGGCCTGATCGTTTTACGCTACCCCCCTTCCGGCATTACGCCGCTGCCGTTATTTGACGGCGACAAAGACGCACTCACCGCTGCCCTGAAAGCCGCTGACCGAAATGTGACGCAGTCCGGCTATCCTGTCGACCATCTGGATACGCTTTACACCCACACCGACTGTATTGTGACGGGCTGGGCGCAAAACAGCGTACTTTCGCACCAGTGCGATACGTTGCCGGGTGACAGTGGTTCACCGCTGATGCTGAAAACAGATAACGGCTGGCAGTTGATTGGCGTGCAGAGCTCTGCACCGGCGGCGAAAGATCGCTGGCGCGCAGATAACCGGGCCTTGTCTGTGACCGGTTTTCGCGACAAGCTGGAAGCGCTGGCACAGCAATAAATCAGCATCGTCTGACCTGATGCAGTGCCCTGATTGACTCAATCGGCATCGGCTGGCTGAACCAAAAACCCTGCAGTTGATCGCAGCCAGCCAGCCGCAGCAGTTTCATTTGCTTCTCGGTTTCCACCCCTTCGGCGACCACCGCCATCCCCAGCGCGTTGGCGATCCGCACCGTGCCGCTCACCAGCGCGGCTGCCTGTTCATCGTTGTCCACCAGCCCGGCCAGGGATTTATCGATCTTGATGGTGTCGAAGTTAAAACGCCGCAAATAGCCAATGCTGGAATAGCCGGTGCCAAAGTCATCCAGCGCCACCGCGGTACCCAGTGCTTTAAGATTGGCTATTGCCATGCGGGCACGATCCGGATTTTCCAGCACATAGCTCTCCGTTACCTCAAGCTGCAGCCGGTGGGCCGGGAAACGGGTACTCTCCAGCACGCTGGCCACTTTGTCTTCGAAGGCGGGATCGCGAAATTGCGCGGGAGAGATATTAACGGAAAGCTTTAAGTCACCGTATGGCTGGAGATCCTGACAGGCGCGCTGCAATACAAACTGGCCCAGTTTGTAAATCAGACCGCTGGTCTCCGCGATGGCGATGAAGGTATCCGGGCCCAGCGGCCCTTCCGGGCGACGCGGCCAGCGGACCAACGCTTCGACGCTGCTCATTGTCTGAGTGCGAGCGTCAACGATCGGCTGATACCAGACCTCAAACTCATCGCGCTCCAGACCGCTACGGATCTGATTTTCAATCGCCAGCTTGCGTTCCCGGACGCTGTTCAGCTCCGCATCGTAGTGGGTAATCCGCCCTTTCCCACTCATTTTGGCGTGATACATGGCAATATCGGCGCGGCGAAACAGTTCTGAGCTGGTGCATTCAATCAGAGTTCCGCTGGCGATACCGATGCTGGCCCCGATATGGATCGTGCGTTCCCCCAGCTGAACCGGGGTGGCGAGGTAATCCAGCACCGAAACGGCAAACGCGGTGGCTCGGGCCTCTGCATCATCACCGCCGATTGTCATGGCAAACTCATCCCCGCCCATGCGGGCCAGCATCCCGCCCGGCGGCACCCGTTCACTCAGCGTTTTCGCAATCGCCACGATGAGATCGTCCCCCACGCTGTGGCCGTAGATATCATTCACATCTTTAAAACCATCCAGATCGATAAACACCACGCTTTTGACGTCGATATCTCCGCGTAAGCTCACCCGATCCAGCGCCTCGATAAGCGCTCGCCGGTTCGGCAGATGGCTTAACCAGTCCGTTCTGGCCACCAGACGTGCCTGGCTTTCTCCTCGCGCAAGCTTGTAAAGCCCCACGCTGCTCACCAGAATAAAGAGCAGGATCAGAGCCGATGCCAGCACAACAATCTGCGTGATATCAGAGGATGCCGCCCGGGCGGCCTGCGCCCCCGGAAGCCGCGCCTGCCAGTTCAGATAGCCCAGCAGCTCCCCAGCCGAACTGCGCAGCGGCATACTCATCTCGTTAACTTTATCGGGCGTAAAGTGAAGGTTATCGATCTGAAAGGTCGCCCCCAGGTCGGATAAGATTCTGGCGTTCAGATGACGGGTAATCACCAGATAGCGGCGCGTTCCGTCGGTAACCTGTAATCTTCCGACCATTGGGCGAATCAGCCCAATGCCCACAAAGGCGACGCCGCTTCGCGTTTTGCTGATCCCGGCATAAATATTTTTATCGCCTGATAAGGCGCGCGCGTGCTGAGCAATAAGGGCTTTCAGCCCCTTACCGAAAAAATCGAGATTCGTCTCCTGAAAAGGCTGACTTTTAAACGATCCCCAGAGGACGTTGAAATGTTCATCCAGCACGAAGGTGCCGTCATAGAGGTTATCAATTTTAAAGCCGGTGCCCCAGGTGTCGTACAGCCAGTCGGTATTAAGCGTGGGACGGTAGGCTTCCCGCACAGCATCGTCCCAGACGGCGTTGTCAAGCACCAGAGATGAGACGCGGTTAACCGATGTCTGAATAGCCCCCTGCACGGAAAGCGCCGTGCGGTGTTCATCAATTTCATTGGTTTTGGTGCTGATAAGATGCAGGGAAAGATAGAGGAGTGCGACGACGGAGATGATTAAGCCGATGCCCGCCATAAAGACCATGGCAAACAACGTTCTCGCATTGGGAATATTGCGCCAGCTTAATGTGCGATACATCAGCCATCCTCTTCATGTTTTGCTTTTCTAAGCGTAATACAGGCAGCGAATTTCGCTGCCTGTAAAGGATGGCTTTATGACCGTCAGGCGAGTTTTATCATGATCATGCCGGCAAGCAGCAAGATGAGCCCCATCCAGCCCTTGTTGTTTAAGCGCTGGCCGAAGAGCACCCAGCCTGCGGCCAGCGTGGCGGCGATACCAAAACCGCCCCACAGCGCATAGGCCACCGACAGATCGATCCCTTTTACCGCCTGGGACAGGGCGCTGAACGCCCCCAGAACCGCGGCAATCGACATCAGGCCGTACAGTTTACGGCGAAAACCATCCGAGAATTTCAGCAGAACGTTCGCCAGGATCTCCAGCACGATGGCGAGTCCCAGCCAGGCCGCATGAACCCACTCAAACTGTTGCATGGTTCTGCTCCTTCTGCTGTTTGCCAGGCTTACGGGTACCCGATTTAATCAGCACAATACCCGCGACCAGCGTCGTTAATCCGGCGACCTTCATTGTTGTTAATGTTTCGTCAAATATCAGCACGCTGAACAGCGTAATCAACAAAATACCGATCCCTTCCCACAGTGCATACGCGACGCCCAGCGCAATTTTTTTCACCGCAAACGAGAGGAAAATATAAGAAAGCGAAATCATCACCAGCATCAAAATAAAACCGGTGTTGCCATCGCTGACGCTTGCCCATTTCATAGACAGCGTGCCGGTAATTTCAGCGACGATAGCCAGCGCTAATAGGATCCAGTAAAACATGTTTTTCTCCTGCTTGAGAATATAATCCATCGTGGCCCACTGCATGCAGCAAACCCAAAAAAAACGAATTGAAATCAGATAGCTAAGCGCTTAGCGCCAGCTCAGGCAGAAGGAATGACTATAGTGCGGTGCGCCAGTGTTGCTCACCAGAAAGCAGGCAGAAGGAGGTGGAGTAGACAGCGGTATTGTTTGAAGAGTACGTCCTGAACATATTGTCCATAAAATTACAATTATCCGCGTTGTTGCTTCTCGTCTTTGCGGATGAAAATTGTCCTCGGTAGTTAAACACACCAGATTTGTACCATAAGCCAGGATTTTACTCAAAGTCTTTGCAATTCTTTACCCATACCGTTTGATTTTGGTTAGTTTATTGCAACGCCTTTCACCTTTATTATAAATATAAAGAAAAATTCGGAGTCACCATGGCTAAACCCATTATTACCCTGAACGGGTTAAAAATTGTCATCATGCTGGGCATGCTGGTGATCATACTGACAGGCGTTCGTTTTGCCGCCGACATTATTGTGCCCTTTATTCTGGCCCTGTTTATCGCGGTGATCCTTAACCCGCTGGTGCAGCGCATGACGCGCCTGCGCATCCCGCGCGTGCTGGCGATCACGCTGCTTATCAGCATCATCATTGTGGCGATGGTCTTGCTGGTGGCGTATCTGGGGACCTCGCTCAATGAGCTGGCGCGAACGCTGCCAAAGTACCGTTCTTCGCTGGCGATACCGCTGCTGCAGCTAGAACCCTGGCTGCAGCGCGCGGGTATCGAAGTCTCGGTTGAGGAGCTCCTGAAATATATCGACCCCAACGCGGCGATGACGATCGTCACCAGCCTGCTGGCGCAGCTTTCCAATGCCATGACCTCCATTTTCCTGCTGTTTTTAACGGTGGTGTTCATGCTGCTGGAGGTGCCGCAGCTGCCGGCAAAGCTGCAGCAGATGATGGTCCGTCCGGTTGAAGGCATGGGGGCGATTCAACGCGCGCTGGACAGCGTCTCCCGCTATCTGGTGCTGAAAACGGCGATTAGCCTGGTCACGGGCGGTGTCGTCTGGGCGATGCTTCTGGCGCTGGACGTTCGCTTTGCCTTTGTCTGGGGGTTACTGGCGTTTGCGCTTAACTACATTCCCAACATCGGCTCCGTGCTGGCGGCGATCCCCCCTATCCTTCAGGTGCTGGTTTTCAGCGGGTTTTATGACGCGCTGATCCTGCTGGCCGGCTATCTGGTCATCAACCTGGTGTTCGGTAACATTCTTGAGCCACGCATGATGGGGCGAGGGCTGGGACTCTCCACGCTGGTGGTCTTTTTGTCCCTGATTTTCTGGGGCTGGCTGCTCGGGCCCGTTGGAATGCTGCTCTCCGTCCCGCTGACCATTATCGTCAAGATTGGCCTGGAACAGACGGCGGGCGGGCAAACCATCGCCGTGCTGCTGAGCGATATGAGCCATAAATAGCGGTCAGTACGCCATCGACAGGAGGGGCTTGCGGGTCCTTCCCCCTTCGCGATACGTACCGATCGCCCTCCGCCATTCCGCCAGCGGATACACCGTGACGTCGCTGTACCCGCTGGCGGGTAAATTAAGCCAGATGCGGTCAAACTCCGCGCGCCACGCCTCAGCGCTGAGCGCATCCAGACCGTTTCGGATATGGAACCACGCCACGCGCGGCGCGGGCCGTTGCTGTCTGAACGTTTGCCCGGAGAGCAGCCCGTAGCAGACAAACATGCCCTGCTCGGGCATCGCGCTGAGGATCGCTTCCGCCAGCGGCCCGCCGGTGGCATCGTAGACGACGTCAGCACGCGCGGCGACGGTGCCAATCCGCTGCGCGTCATGCTGCGCGACGGGAATGATACCCATCGCCTCCAGCCGTTCAGCGTGAACGGGGGAACGGTGGATCCCGTACACGGCTTCCGCTCCTGACTGACGTGCCCACTGCCCCAGCAGAATGGCGCAATCCGACCCGGCAGCCGTCAGCAGCACCCGCTTTCCTTCAGGCGGATAGCGGGTAAGCATCATCTGCGCCGCCAGCGGGTTGATATAGGCCCGTGCGGCCAGATGTGCGTCAACAGCGTCCGGAACGGCGATAGCATACTCTGCCGGGCAATCAACATAGCGCTGCCAGGTGCCTTGACCGCGCAGCGGCAGGACGCGTTTACCCAGCAGATGCGCAAAGGACGCGGGCGCGTCGGTGACAATGCCGACACCTTCATACCCCGCTACCGCCGGTAACGGGGTTCTGTGGCGGTAGGCGCCGGTAATGGGAATAAGATCGGACGCGTTCACGGGAGAAAACAGCATTCGCACGCGCAGATGACCCGGCGCAAGCGCCCCAAGCGGCGCGGTTTCAGATTGCAGAACGGTTTCTGGCTCGCCAAAACGGCGATACCAGAGGGCCAGATTTTCCATTACGATCTCACGGCTGATAGCGGAACGACTACTCGCGCCAGCCCATTGCCGGTGCGACGTGTTTGAGAATAGACTCAATCACGTGCGCATTGTAATCCACACCGAGCTGGTTCGGCACGGTCAGCAATAACGTATCGGCTTCGGCAATCGCGTCGTCCTTTTTCAGCTGTTCAATCAGCTTGTCCGGCTCCGCCGCATAGCTGCGCCCGAAGATCGCGCGCGTTTTCTCATCAAGATAGCCCACGCTATCGCTGTCGTTGCGGCTGGCACCGAAATACATCCGGTCGCGGTCGTCCATCAGCGCAAAAATGCTGCGGCTGACCGACACCCGCGGCTGTCGAGAATGCCCTGCCTCTTTCCAGGCCTGACGGTACGCGCGGATCTGTTTTGCCTGCTGAATATGGAACGGCTCGCCGGTTTCATCGTCCTTCAGGGTTGAACTTTGCAGGTTCATTCCCAGCTTTGCGGCCCATACGGCCGTCGCATTGGAACCGGCGCCCCACCAGATACGCTCGCGCAGCCCTTCAGAATACGGCTCCAGACGCAGCAGCCCCGGCGGATTCGGGAACATAGGCTGTGGGTTAGGTTTTGCAAACCCTTCACCGCGCAGCACCTCAAGCAGCACCTCGGTATGACGGCGCGCCATATCCGATTCGTCTTCTCCTTCCTGCGGGACATAGCCGAAATGGCGCCAGCCATCAATGACCTGCTCCGGCGAGCCGCGGCTGATGCCAAGCTGCAAACGACCGCCGGAAATCAGATCCGCCGCGCCCGCATCTTCAGCCATGTACATCGGATTTTCATAGCGCATATCAATCACGCCAGTACCGATTTCGATGGTTTTCGTTTTTGCGCCTATTGCCGCCAGCAGAGGGAACGGCGAGCTAAGCTGTCGGGCAAAGTGGTGCACGCGGAAATACGCGCCATCTGCCCCCAGCTCTTCAGCCGCCACGGCTAAATCGATGGACTGCAGCAGCGTGTCTGCCGCCGAGCGCGTGCCGGACTGCGGAGAAGGCGTCCAGTGACCAAAGGATAAAAATCCGATCTTTTTCATAACCATTTTTCCTGATAATACGTTGCGTTCTGTCCACTTTACGCATTACCCGATAAGAATAAATGCCGTTTATTTAACGGAAAGCATCAAATAAATTGACAGAATAGCGTGGTTCTTCATTCCGCCCCATAATGGGATATAATCTTCCCCACTCTTTTCATGGCAGGTAAAACCGGCAATGGCTTTGATCCCCAAAAACTACGCGCGGCTGGAAAGCGGCTATCGCGAAAAAGCATTAAAAATCTATCCCTGGGTCTGCGGACGCTGCTCGCGCGAGTTTGTCTATTCAAATCTGCGTGAACTCACGGTTCACCATATCGATCACGACCATACCAACAACCCGGAAGATGGCAGCAACTGGGAGCTGTTGTGCCTGTTTTGCCACGATCACGAACATTCGAAATACACCGAAGCGGATCAGTACGGCACCACCGTGGTGGCCGGGGAAGACGCGCAAAAAGACGTGGGCGTCGCCACGTTTAACCCGTTTGCCGATTTAAAAGCGATGATGGATAAGAAGAAATAATCCTCTCGCCCCCTCGTGCTCCTCGAATTTAAAATGTCCAGGTGATAGCGGCGGTTGCAGCCCCCTCATTGCGCCGCATCACGATCGGGCTGTTAATCGCACGATCGCCCAGCCAGGTATAGTCCGCACTCAGCACCGTCCCCCAGTGGGCATCGAACTGATGGCTCCAGGTCAGGCTGGTGTCGACGCCATAGAATCCACCCGGCGCAGCATAGCGGCGATAGCCGGTGCGGCGGCTCTGCCGCTCGCTGACTCCATACCAGGTATTCAGATAACGGCTGTCGCCAAACAGGGCCGCTGACTGAAAGGCAACAGTATCCTGATTATTTTGTAAGGGGATTAGCGTCACGGAGGCCTGATAGCTTGCCCCCTGGCTGTCCGTTAACGGCAGCGTCGCTTTGCCTTCCATACTCAGCCATGGCGCGGCCTGCCAGCCCGCGGAAAGGCCGGTATTCAGGGTGGCATCAATGTCCCCCATCCCTTTCAGATTGTTTGCGCCCTCACGCCAGCCAGAATTTTTCTCAGCCCTTCCGAAGTCGTAGCCCAGCGTGTGTTCGAAATACCAGCCGCTGTCGTTTTGCAGGTCATATCCCCCCCCTTTTTGCGCATCAATAAAGAAAGCGCCTTTGCGTCCCTGCAGCACAGGAACCACCTGCCACACCTGCTTGTCTGAGCCTGAGTAACGCGGGGCATACTCCCCCCCAAGCCCGACGGTGAGGGAATCGGACGCGGTGCCATCATCCGCCTGCGCGCCGGAAGCCACGGCCATCAGAAGCGGGACGGACATATACAGGACTTTTTTTATCGCTATCATACTGCTCTCCATACGGACGCTGGCGCCTCCTGATACGGGGGCGGCCACACAACGTTGGCGCAGTATGATTTGGCTGAATCAATGAATCGTCGGGATAGTGTTAAGAAATGGTCAAGGTGAACGGATGTTGTCCAGAAGAGTGCTGATTATTGAAGATGACGCCGATGCGGCTGGCGTGCTCGAGGCCTATTTACGGCGGGAAAATTACGACGTGACCATTACCGGAGACGGTCATTCCGGGCTGGATATGGCGCAGCGGTGGAAGCCCGACCTCATTCTGCTGGACGTGATGCTGCCGGGGCTTAACGGCACCGAGGTGCTGGCTGGCCTGCGTCGTAAAAGCGATGTGCCGGTGATCATGGTCACGGCCATGGGGGATACCCCTGACCGCATTGGCGCCCTGCGATACGGTGCCGATGATTACGTTGTGAAGCCTTATCATCCGGGCGAAGTGGTGGCTCGGGTGCAGGCGGTGCTGCGGCGCAGCAGTAAAAAAGAGACGGACGAAGCAATCCTTCGCTGGCAAACGCTGGAGGTGGACGTGGCCGCCATTGTGGCGTGCGTGGATAACGGCGGCGACGCGCCCGTGATGCTCGATCTTACGCCAACGGAATTCTCGCTTCTGGCAACGCTGCTGCGTTCTCCGGCGCACCCGTTCTCCCGCCAGTATTTACTGGAGCACTGTTTGCCGGAAAGCGAGGCGCTGGAGCGCGTGGTGGATACCCACATTTATAACCTGCGTAAAAAACTGGAAGCGGCGGGGATCTCCGGCGTGCTGATCAACGTTCGCGGCGTGGGTTACAGGTTCAGACAGCCATGATTAAAAATCAGCACTCCTCTCTGTGGCGCTGGATTTGCGCGCGCATCCTGGCGCTGGCTATCGGCAGCGTGATCGTCATTGCCACCTGCATGTGGCTGCGCTATGCGGTTCAGAACTACTGGATAATGGGCAAAATGCCAGCGGCGGTCCGCCAGGAGTTTCTGACGCTCAGCCAGAACCCGCAGGCCAATCCGGCCCGCTTCCACTCGATTGTGGACACCTGGTGGGGCCTGAGCTATTCCACGCCGTCTATCGCCTCAGCCGACTGGGCCACGGTGGCCCTGCTGGTGCTGGTGATGATCCCGTTTATCGTGGTGATGGGGCTCAAACACGCCCGGCCGCTGGCGCTGCAGTTCAGCCGCCTTCGCGATGCGGCAAAGGATGTCGCCGACGGGCAGTTTGGCCGTCAGGCGGAACTGATCGAGGATGCGCCGGCGGAAATGGTCAGCTTTGCGACCGACTTTAACTCCATGACGGGACAGCTCGCCCGCTATGAAAAAGAGCTCCGCGCCTCGCACGTCGCGATGGCGCACGAGCTGCGCTCGCCCCTGACGGCCGCCATCGGGCGTCTGCAGGGCATGTTAGACGGCGTGTTTGATGCCAGCCCGGCGCAGCTCGGCATGGTGATGAAACAGCTCCAGCACCTCAACCGCCTCACCGATGAGCTTCACCTTCTGTCGCTCGCCGACGCGGGTAACCTCGTGCTGGAGGACCAGCCGTTTTGCCTCGATGAGCTGATTCAGGAGCGGGCTGCCTGGATCATGCCCGAGGCTGACGCGCATCATTTTCGGATAACGCTTCGCAACCCGCGCACCAGCCCCTTCAGAGGCGATGCGTTCCGTCTTGGACAGGTCGTTACCATCCTCATGGAAAATGCGCTACGTTACGGACGCGAGGGCGGCCACCTCGAGGTGGCGCTGCACTACGCCAGCGGTCATTACATCCTCGAATTTACCGATGACGGGCCGGGCGTGTCGCCCCAGTTCTTACCGGAAATGTTTAAACGCTTTAGCCGCGAGGAGCAGTCCCGCGCGCGGCATTCCGGCGGCAGCGGCCTCGGTTTATCCATCGCCCGGGCGATTTGCGAGGCGCATGGGGGTGAGATTAGCGCGTCATTGCCGGAAACCGGCGGCCTCGCCGTGCGCATTTTTTTGCCCTGGCACCCGTCCGGTAATGAAAATATCCACTCTTGATAAAGCCTTGACAGAACGTCGAATCTTTCTCGACGTAGCGCGCATTTAATAACGCCATTCCCTTTATGGAGCGGCGTTATGTCAGACGAATTTTTTCTCTCCCTCCGCCACTGCCTGCATCATTTGTACGGCGTGGCGCGCACCCTTTCCTGGCTGCATTTTCTTCCCCTGGCCCTGCTTGCGCTGGCGATTTTTCCGCTGACCGGCTGCGGTGATAAACACGAAAATAAGCCCGACCCTGCGCGAGCGGTACGCTACGTCGTCGTCGGGACCGCCCAGACCCTTCCCGCGCTGGAAAGAACCGGTGAGATCCATGCCCACGATGAAACGACCCTGAGCTTTCGGACCGGGGGCCGAATACTGACGCGCAGCGTTGATATTGGCGACCGGGTCACTGCCGGACAGCTGCTGGCCACGCTTGACAATACAACCGGGAAAAACCAGCTCGACGGCGCGGCGGCTGACTATGAAGGTGCCAAAGCCTCGGCGCAGGTCGCCGCGCTTAACGTCAGTCGAATGCAAAAGCTCATGCCAACGGGTGCTATCGCCCGCACGCAGCTCGACAGCGCCCGTGCCGACTGGCTTGTCGCCCGCGCGCGCTTAAAAAGCAGCGAGGCCGCATGGCGAAATGCCCGCGAAAGCCTCGGCTGGACGCGCCTGATCGCGCCGCAGGCGGGCGTCATCACGGCCGTGAACGCCTCTGCGGGGCAGGTTGTCAGCGATGGTCAGTCCGTGCTGACGCTGGCAACGGGTGAAGCCCGCGACGTGGCGTTTGATATTGCCACTCCGGATGCGATCCCGCCTCTGGATAAGACAGAATTGCGGGTTTCACTCCTCAGCGATCCGTCGGTACAGGCGTCTGCCGCGCTGCGGGATATTACCCCGCAGGCCGATCCTCAGACCCGCACCTGGCGCGTCAGGGCCACCCTGCAAAACCCGCCGGCGGCCATGGCGCTGGGCGCCAGCGTTACCGTCACGTTGCCATCGTCAGCCCCGCGCGGCTACACCCTTCCCGCCTCGGCGCTGACCCGCATCGGCGACAAACCGGCCGTTTTTGTGATTACCCCGCAGTCGCGGGCGCAGCTGCGCGCTGTGGTGCCCGCGAGCTATACGGCCACCTCCGTCATGATTGCCTCCGGCCTTGAGCCGGGCGACAGGGTGATTACGGCGGGCGTGAGCACATTGCGGTCCGGCGAGCCGGTGGTGCCTGGGGAGGTTCAGCCATGAATACCGGACCGGAAGCCAAATTTAACCTCTCCGCTTGGGCGCTGAAGAACCAGCAGATGGTCAGCTTTTTCATGCTGCTGGTAATTGCGATGGGCGTGTTTTGCTATGAGAAGCTGCCGCGTAACGAAGATCCGGCTTTTACCATTAAAACGGCCGTCGTCTCCGCGCAGTGGCCGGGAGCCTCCGTGGCGGATACCACCCGTCTGCTGACCGATACGCTTGAAAAAAAGCTGCAGGAAACGCCCTGGCTGGACTATCTCGAAAGTGAAACCCGGGCCGGACGCACCGTTATCCACGTCAACCTCCGTGACGATACGCCCCCGCAACGCGTGCCGGACATCTGGTATCAGGTTCGCAAAAAAATGCAGGACATCGCGCCGTCCCTGCCTGAATGGGTGCAGGGCCCTGCCGTGGACGACGAGTTTGACGACACGTTCGGCACAATTTATGCCTTTATTCCCGAGGGTTTCACCCTGCGGGAGGTGCGGGATCGCGCAGAGACAATTCGTCGCGAGCTGATGTCCCTGCCGGATATAGGCAAAACCACCCTGCTGGGCGAACAGCAGGAGCAGTGGGTTCTCGCCTTTTCTCCGGCGCGCCTGGCCGGGATGGGGCTTGATATTCAGGAGGTTGCCGACGCCCTCCGGGCGCAAAATGCGGTTGTCCCGGCAGGAACAATGCGTACCGAAAAAGAGAACATGGCGATCAAGGTCAGCGGGGCGCTCACGACCGAAGAGAGCTTACGCGCCGTCACGCTGCACGTGAACAATCGCTATATTCCGCTGACCGACATTGCCACCGTCACCCGGGAAATCGCCGAGCCACCGGCCCCGGCCTATCGGGTGAACGGCAAGCCGGCTATCGGGCTGGCGGTGTCGATGGCGCCAACGGGCAACATGCTGCGTTTCGGCGCTGCGCTGAATGCCAGAATGGCGGCCCTCAGCGCCGGGCTGCCGCACGGTATCGAGATGGTGAAAGTTGCCGATCAGTCAGCGGTGGTCAGTGACGCGGTAAGCGGATTTATCCGGGTGCTTATCGAAGCCGTTGTTATCGTGCTGGCGGTTTCATTTGTCTCGCTGGGCTTACGGGCCGGACTGGTCGTGGCGACGGCCATCCCGCTGGTGCTCGCCATGACGTTTGCCGGGATGATGCTCGCAGGCATCGGCCTTCAGCGCATCTCGCTCGGGGCGCTGATCATTGCCCTGGGCCTGCTGGTGGATGACGCCATGATCGCCGTCGAAACGATGGTCTCGCGGCTGGAAGCGGGGGATTCCCGTCGGCATGCGGCCACCCATGCGTTCAAAACGACGGCCTTCCCGATGCTCACCGGTACTCTGGTGATGATTGCCGGCTTTATTCCCGTTGGTTTTGCGGCCTCCAGCGCCGGTGAATACTGTTTTTCCCTGTTTGCGGTGGTGCTCATTGCCCTGCTCTGCTCCTGGGCCGTCGCGATCCTGTTTTCGCCGCTGACGGGCACGTGGCTGCTGCCGGAAAAAGTCAGACATCACGCGGTAGGCCCCGGCAGGATCGCGCGCGGGTACGGACGACTTTTACGCCTGGCGCTGCGCCACCGGCTCGCTTCCGTGCTGATTGCGCTTGCCGCGCTGGGGCTGTCAGCGTACGGCACGACGTTTATGCAGGGCGAGTTTTTCCCCGCATCGGATCGGCCTGAGCTGCTGGTCAGCCTGACGCTTCCGGCCAACGCGTCGCAGCCGGAAACGCTAAGAGAGGTGAAAAAGCTGGAAAAGGCGCTGGCCGGCAACGGCAACATCGATCGCTATTCGACGTACGTCGGGTCGGGCGCCATCCGTTTTTACCTGCCGATGGACGTGCTGCTGGAAAATGAAAATATCGCCCAGATGGTCGTGGTGGCTAAGGATCTTGAGGCGCGGGATCGTCTGCATGCGCAGCTCAACAGGCTCCTGGCGACGCAGTTTAGCGACATCATCACGCGCGTGTCGCCCCTTGAGCTGGGGCCGCCCGTCGGCTGGCCCATCAAATACCGGGTGAGCGGGCCAGATTATCTGCAGGTTCGGGCGTTGGCGAACCATCTCACGGACGCGATTGGCCGCTCCCCGTTCTCACGCGACGTTAACCAGACGGCCGGAGAGCCTGAAAGGGTCATCACCCTTAAGGTGAATCAGACGGCGGCCAGGGCGGCGGGAATATCGTCAGAAAGCCTCGCCCGCACGCTGAACACCGTCTGGTCCGGCAGCGTTGTCACCTCCATCAGGGATAACGACCGCCTTGTCGACGTGGTGCTGCGGGCCACGGACGATGCACGTCACAGCACCGCCACCCTCTCCTCGCTCACGATTCAGGGGAATGACGGTAAAAAAATTCCGCTCAGCGCCGTCGCGACGCCGGTCTGGGGCGTGGACGATCCGGTCATCTGGCGTCGCCAGCGCGTACCCTTTATCACGGTGCAAACGGACCTTGCCCCGGGCCTGAAGGCTGAAGCGGTATCCGCGGCGCTGCGTCCGGCGGTCGACAAGCTGCGCGCGAGCCTGCCCGCAGGTTACAGCATTGAAGAGGGCGGCGCGGTTGCCGAATCGGACAAGGGGAACAGCTCCGTCTTTACCGTTCTTCCGGTAACGCTGGTCCTCATGCTGTTGCTGCTGATGCTTCAGCTGCGGCGATATTCCCGGATGCTGCTGGCCCTCCTGATGGCCCCGTTTGGCCTGCCGGGGATCGTGCTGGCTATGCTGCCCGGCGGCACGCCGATGGGGTTTGTCGCGCTGCTGGGCGTCATCGCCCTGGCGGGGATGATCGTGCGCAACGCGGTGATACTGATTAGCGAAGTTGACAGCAATCTTGCTCAGGGGATGGCAAACGATGCCGCAATTATGGCGGCCGCGGAGCACCGGGCCAGACCCATCTGTCTGACCGCCTGCGCCGCCATTCTGGGCATGATCCCGATCTCTCATCAGGTCTTCTGGGGGCCAATGGCCTATGCCATTATCGGCGGGCTGCTGGTCGCGACGCTGGTGACGCTGACCGTGTTACCCGCGTCGTTTAGCCTGCTGTTACAGTGGGGAGCTCAGCGCAACGCCGCAGAAGACGGACTGCGCTGAGGCTCCACCGTTTCCCGGCAGATTACGCGGCGATCAGCGCAAAACGGTCTTTCAGGACATGGCGGATTTCCTCCTCCGCCAGCTGCCGCGTTTCAGTGCCGTTCGCCGTGATGGTTTTCAGCACATCGCCCAGCAAAATCTGGCGTCCCTCCGGGCTGTGCTGCACCACCACCCTCTTCTGCACAAAGATGGCATCCGGGTGCGTGGAGTTAAGGTAGTTGGCCGGAACGAAATCAATCCATTCCTGAGGGGTGAGATCAAAGCCGTACTGCCGGGCCCACTCTCCCTCAACCTTCGCCTCAAGCAAATACTCACCCTCCGCGCTGCGGCTCAGTCGGAACGTGTCGAAATCCTGCGTGATATCCACATCAAGCGTGTCCAGCGCCATTGGCGCACGAATACCGTAGCTGCCGAAACCGAGGTCGCAAAGCCACTGTCGGCTATCTACCTCAGCAACGATCGCCATGTGGGTTTTCGGCCGCCGCGCGGGGTAGAACATCGGGCGCGCCGCCACGAAGCGGTAAGGGATCCCTAACGCCTCCAGCGCCATGGCAAAAAGCCCGTTTACCTCATAGCAGTAGCCACCGCGTCCCTGCGTTAACACCTTATCGGCGATATCGTCTGGCGCCAGCGAGACAACTTTGCCCGCCTGTACGTCCAGATTCTCAAAGGGAACGGAAAAGAGCTGATGGCGCATGAGCGCATGCAGGGTGGCCGTATCGACACCCGCCGGTCCGGTATAGTTTATGCGTTTGAAATAGGTGGAAATGTTGAAGTTATCGCTTTGCATAATGCCTCCTTGTCCTGAACATGCCGGACACTATAGATGGCGCGCATCAATGGCTGTATAGTCAGTTTTATCGAAAATTAGCCTGAACAGTTACCCATGTCTGCCCCGTCCCGGTCCTCTCCTCACTATCGCCGTATTGCGGATATGCTGCGTTTTACCATTACGTCCGGCGCGCTGCGCGCCGGTGACAGGATGATCTCCGCGCGCAAACTGGCCGAACGCGAGCGCGTTAGCCTTCCGACGGCGCTGGAGGCCCTCCGCTGCCTTGAGGCTGAGGGGCTGATCGTTGCGCGCCCGCGTTCAGGCTATTACATCCGTCAGACCAGCCAGCCTCCGCGCGCGGAGCCCACGCGCTCCACGCCGGGCCCGGTCCCCGTCACCATGTCCGCCGTGGCCCGGTCGCTGTTCAGCAGTGCAGAAGCCCGGCTGATCCCGCTGGGCGCCGCCCTGCCCGATCCCGCGTGGCTGCCGGGAGATGCGCTGCAGCGGGCGTTGCACTCTGCGGGCCGTCGTCTGGACGCGCATGGACAGAGCTACAGCCTGCCTCCGGGAAGGCGGGATTTGCGAAGCAAGATTGCCGCGCGCTCTGCCCAGTGGGGAGCCCGGTTCAGGGCGGACGATCTCATTATTACCGCAGGCGCGACGCAGGCGCTGCGCCTGGCCCTTCGGGCCGTGTGCCAGCCGGGTGATGTCGTGGCGATTGAGCAGCCAGCCTACTTTGGTACGCTCCTGCTGCTGGAGGATTTAGGCCTGAAGGCTTTAGCGATCCCCACCGACCCTGTGGAAGGCCTGCTGCTGGAACCGCTGGCGGACGCTATTCGCTGCCACCGCCCCGCGGCCGTTCTGGCCTCGCCCACGGTGCAAAATCCTTTGGGTGCCAGCATGCCCGTCGCGCGCAAGCAGGAACTGGTTGCCCTGCTTGAAGAGGCTGAAATTCCTTTAATTGAGGACGATGTTTACGGTGATCTGGTCGGCGAGGGGCAACGCCCTCCGGCCTGCAAGGCGTTCGACCTGAGCGGGAATGTGATCTACTGCAGTTCCCTGTCTAAAACGCTTGCGCCCGGATGGCGAATCGGCTGGATCGCCGCCGGACGCTACTCCCCGCAGGTCTTACAGGCCCGCATGGCCGGAGAATGGGCTGGCGCCCCGCTGCTGGAAGCGGCGACGAGCGATGTTCTGGCGAGCGGCGACTACGATCGCCATCTGCGGCGGCTGAAGCGCCGGATCTCAGAGGGCGTTCGCGCCGTCGTGGCGCAGGTCAAGGCGAGCTTTCCGCCCGGTACGCGCGTTAACGTACCCGCTGCCGGTTTCCTGCTGTGGGTTGAACTGCCTCAGCGGGTCAACGCGCTGGAGGTGCATCGTCGCGCGCTGGCGCTGGGCATTGGCGTCAGCCCTGGCCCCCTGTTTTCCCCTGCCGCGGAGTTAACGCACTTTCTGCGGCTGAACTGCGCAAACGAACCCACGCCCCGCCTGCTGAACGCCGTGGAACAGATTGGTGCGCTGTGTCACGAGCTGGCCGCCCGGCAGGGATAATTTCACAGATTGAGGATTGATCGTTCTTTAACGACTGCTTCAGGATTGGCACTTTTTACCGCTGCCATAAAAGCCGTGAAGTTGTGATTCCAGAGGGTGAGATTGTTATAAAACTGTACTTGCTTTTCATTAGCACCATCACGGTAAATAACAATCCAGACCCGTCTGCTATTTATTTCGGTATTTCCCGGCCCGATTTTAATGATGTTAGCCAGCGCAATCTTACGGGTGGCGTTTTTTTAACTTCATATAAAAACAGGTCATCATAAAACCAGGTTTTACCTGCATTCCCGCCAAATATTGAGGGGTTGGCAGATATCTTTTTCATCCCGTTACAGTCTGAAATGATGCGTTTTGCCTGGCGAATGCGTCTGACAAAAAAGCTTAACAGAATGAAAAGCGCAATGAGGGGCAGCGCGACTGATATAATTTTTAAACTCTCGTGCATCCCTCTGCCCCACCATACCTTTTTTATTAACGCGTGAGTATAACGCGCCGATCGTTGATGACAACAACCCTTACGGTCAGGGAATAATCCGCGCGGCTCTCAACTGCGCGAACAGGCGGAAAAACATCGCATCGGTCGCCTGCATTTGCGTAAAGCCCGTCCTGCGCAGCTTGCTCCCGTCACCAAACATGTCGTAATTCCAGCCAAAGACAAAATCGGCAAACCGCCCGTCGCTCAGCTGCAGAATATCCGCTTCCACCAGCCGCTCTTCGGCAAGCTCGCGCCATACGCCGCGATAGTCGTTAAACAGCTGATGAAATGACAGCCTCACCGGCGGCGCAGAGTCCAGTTCAAACCAGCGTGCGATGCGCGGCCACAGCTCGCTCCAGCGCCAGATATCGCCATTGTTTACGTTGAACGCCTGATTCTGTGCCGCAGGTGACGCGGCGGCCCACACCGTGGCCTCGGCCAGCAGCCCGGCGTCGGTATGGTCAACGATGCTGTGCCAGGCCTGTTCCGAACCGGGAAAACGCAGCGGTAACCCCAGCGCCTTGCACAGGGAGGCGTACAGGGCGATGCTCAGCGCAAGGTTCATGGCATTACCCGGTACCGCGCTCCCCACCACGCCCGGCCTGATAGCATTCCAGTGCCAGCGTTTCCCCAGCTGAAACTGGCTGAGCCACGCTAGCTGCGCGGCGTTAAATTCGGCACCCAGTACGCCGGGATCGCTTTCCCGCGCCGGGGTTTTAAACGGCCCCAGATGCGCACCATAGACTTTGTACCCCTGCATCAGGCTTACCGTCTGCAAAGGCGCCGTTTTTTCGAGGGTGCTGACCAGATTACGCAGCATGGTGACGTTCGGCTCAACCATGTCCGTCCAGTTCGCCGCGTTCGCCCAGGCGCTGTAAAAGATGTGGGTGACACCGTTCAGGGCGTGCAGCGCCCGTGCGGTATCCCTCGCATCCAGTAAATCGACGTTCACCACGGGAATGCCGTCCGGATGGGTTACCTCGCGGCGACTGAGGCCAATCACCTCCCACTGATGGTGCAGGAGCGTATTGACCAGCTGTCTGCCGACAATGCCGCTGGCGCCCGCGACCAGGGCGACGTTGTGTTGCTGCATCTTATTCATGGTGTTTCTCCGGAAAGGGTGACAGACGCAGTGTGATCTATTATTTTTTCTGGAGATATCCCCTGAAATCGATGGCACTTATAAGCAGAATCATTAAATGAATAATAAGCTCACCGCCATTTCTACCTTTCTACGCGTCGCTGAAGCGGGCTCGTTTTCAGCGGCCGCCCGTCAGACCGGTATTAAGCAGTCCGCCGTCAGTCAACAGATCGCGGCGCTTGAGGATGAGCTTGGCGTGGTGCTGCTGCACCGTACGACGCGTACGATGAAGCTGACCGAACAGGGTGAACGTTACCGGCGAGATATGCAGCTTGTGCTGGACGCTATGGGGGAAGCGGAAAGGCGTTTACATCCTGCCGATCATCGCGTTCAGGGACGCGTCCATGTCCAGTTGCCGAGCGGCCTGGGGCAGATCATTTTGCCGCATCTGCTGGCGCTACAGCGCCTGCATCCCGAACTGCAGCTGATGATTTCCCTGGATGACCGCCTTGCCGATCTGGTGACGGAGGGCGTGGATGTCGCGATACGGCTGAGCAGCGAGCCTCCGCAGGCGCACGCGGCTCGCGTGCTGGCGCGTATTGAAGCCGCGCTGTTTGCCGCTCCCGGTTCTCAGGCCGTACACGCCGTCAGCGAACTTACCACGCTGCCACACGTACGGTTCAGCGGTATTCCGCTGGATGCCCCCCTGCGCCTGATTTCTGACGAGGAAACGGTCGAGGTCAACGTGAATACCGTTTTCCGTGCCAACACCAGCGACGCGCTGCTGCAGGCGCTGGAGTCAGGCATCGGTATCGGCGGCATGCAGCGACCGCTCGTGGCCAGGGCGCTGCAGGCGGGCACGCTGGTGCCGGTGCTGCCCGAGTGGCGGTTACCCGATCGCTTCCTCTATGCCGTCTATCCTGACGCCCGCTTTATTCCGCAGCGCGTCAGAAAGGTCGTCAGCGTGATTGAGCAGTTGCTGCCTGAAATACTGAAGAAAAACTGATTTTTCCGCCGTAAATGACGTGCATTTTTTAACCGCCAGGAATAGAGTATTTTTACCGTATTCTCCTCTTTCTGGAGCACTTATGCCGGATTATCTTTTTTTCCAAAAAGGCCCGAACCTGATTGCGATCGAGAGCGCAAACACCGATGCGGCCGCTCAGCTCATCGCTCAGGGGTTTGAAAAACAGTTTGAGGAGATTGGCGCCGCGGATGAAAAAGAGGCGCTTACCCGCCTTGCCGATATCCGTAAAAATAACGAGATCGATCGCTATAACTTCCTGGCCGGAGCGGGCGAAATGCCGCTGATCGGCGCGCTGGCGGCTGCGGCAACCTGGTTGGTGCAAAAGAAATAACGCAACCATCTTCTACTTCGCCACCGGCAAATCGGCGTACCGCGTCGTATAGGCCGGTGACAGCATCTCACGCTTCATCGCCCAGGATTTCTCAATACCCTGCCCGGCGAACCATATCTTCCCTTTACCGGAATGATTTACGCTGTCCATCATCTCCATCAGCGCCGCGCTGTTGGCGCGCAGACGATTATCGTCAAACAAATTAAGCTGGGCGACGCCGCTGCTGAAAAAGTCCGCCAGCATGACCCCGGCTTTCATATAGCGATAGCCGTCGAGCCATATGCGCCCCAGCGCCTCCGTGGCGGCGCGGATGATATCGCGCGAGTCATTGGTGGGCGTCATCAGGGTGACAGAAGCCTGATTGCCGTAATAAATTTCGTTGTCCGCATGCGGGCTGGTGCGAACAAATACGCTGATAAAACGACAGTATTGATGCTCGCCGCGCAGTTTTTCCGCAGCGCGTTCCGCGTAGGCGCAAATAGCCTGGTGCATCTCTTCATATTGGGTAATACGGTGTCCAAACGAACGGCTACAGATGATTTGCTGCTTCGTGGGGGTGAACTCCTCCAGATCAAGACAGGGCTCACCGCGCAGTTCGCGGGCCGTACGTTCCAGTACCACGTTGAAATGTTTGCGTATGACCCAGGACGACGCTTCCGCCAGCTCCAGCGCCGTGGTGATCCCCATAGCGTTGAGCTTTTTCGTGATGCGCCGCCCTACCCCCCACACCTCCTCTACCGGAACCTTTTCCAGCAGCTTACGCTGCCGCTCGCGGCCTGAGAGATCGACCACGCCGCCAGTGCCGGACCATCGTTTCGCCGCATAGTTGGCCAGCTTCGCCAGCGTTTTGGTCGGGGCAATACCGACGCCAACGGTTAGGCCCGTATTTTTTAAGACCTCTGTGCGCATCTGGTGACCGAACGCTTCCAGCGACAGGCAGTGGCTGACCCCTGAAACGTTCACGAACGCCTCATCGATGGAGTAAATCTCGATTGCCGGGGCGAGATCGGTCAGCGTCTGCATGACCCGACTGCTGAGATCGGCATACAGCGCATAGTTCGAGCTAAAGACGTAAACTTTTGACGGGTATAGCTTTTCTTTGAATTTAAAATACGGCTCACCCATTTTTATGCCGAACTGCTTTGCCTCCCGCGACAGCGAAATAATGCAGCCGTCGTTATTGGACACCACCACGATGGGTTTCCCCTGCAGATCGGGGCGGAATACCTTCTCGCAGGAGGCGTAAAAGCTATTCACATCAACCAGCGCGAACATGTTTATGCGTTTTGAGAGTGTGGGTGACGACGCCGAAGATCTGCAGCTCCTCTTCGGACTGAAAGGTAATCGGCTGATAGCGGGCATTATGCGGCAGAAGTCTCAGAACCGGACGGGTCTGTAGCTCTTTCACCGTAAACTCACCGGCGACCGACGCCACGACGATATCACCGTGTTCGGCATTTAACGAGCGATCGACCACCAGCAGATCGCCGTCGCCTATCCCCGCCCCAATCATGGAGTCTCCACTCACCTTGATAAAATAGGTCGCACTGGGGTGTCTGACTGCCAGCCGGTTAAGATCGAGACGATCCTCCACATAATCCTGCGCCGGGCTGGGAAAACCACAGGCCACGCGTTCTAAAAACAAAGGTAATTCAATGTTTTGTTTTGGGTGATAAGAAAAGAGAGTGTCCATAATGCCTTTCTCGCCAGATACTGTATATAAATACAGTATTACGAATTATGGACAAGGATCAAGGTCATTTCCAAAGGCGAACCCAAACGCGTTGAAGTTTGAGCGGTTTTAATTTAGCAACGTTGCCCGCCGATAACCCGCCCCACGGTTCTCCCCGGAATGCATTAAGAGACGCGCCAAGATAAGTCATTAAAAAGTCATATAGCAAATACTTCATAATGACTTATTTGGAAATTTAATCACTACCAAATCACTGCATGTTGACTTTTAAGTCAGATAAAAGCATATTTTACCGAACGAATTAACAAGACTTACTGGAGAATATTTTCAATGCCAGCCCGTGACTATCCAGACAAGCGTGTTGCACGCGGTCTGGCAAAGGAGGCCGATCTCAGGATGTTGAGCGCCCGCATCGATCCCGATCTGATGGAGTACATCAGAACCACCGCCTTTGAGACGCGTAAGAGCAAGCAGGAGATTGTGGCGGAAGCATTAGCGCTGCACAGGCAGAAAAGTCAGACAGGAGCCTAAGCGCGCAAAGCCGGAAGCATCCTTCAGGCTTTGCGCGTGTCACCTTTAATCCATCAGCGAATTCAGCGTTTCCAGTGCTTCAGGCGGCAACCGCAGCTCCCCCGCCGCGAGGTTTTGCCGTAAATGCGCTACGGAAGAGGTGCCAGGGATCAGCAGAATATTCGGGGAACGTTGCAGCAGCCATGCCAGCGCAACCTGCATTGGCGTGGCGCCAAGTGAATCCGCGACGGTCTTCAGCCCGGAAGATTGCAGTGGCGTAAAGCCGCCCAGCGGGAAGAACGGCACATACGCGATCCCCTGCTGCGCCAGCAGATCCACCAGCGCGTCGTCACCCCGGTTCACAATGTTGTACATGTTCTGCACGCACACCACCGGCACCATCTTCTGGGCTTCCGCAACCTGGGTTGCCGTGACGTTGCTCAGGCCAATATGACGCACCAGACCCTGCTGCTGTAATTCGGCCAGAGTGGAGAGCGGTTCCGTAATCGACCCTTCCGCCGGCCCGTGTGCGCTAAACATGATCCGCAGATTCACCACGTCCAGCACGTCCAGCTGCAGATTACGCAGGTTGTCATGCACCGCCTGCGTCAGTTCCTGCGCGGAAAAGGCCGGCAGCCAGGCACCTTTGTCGTTGCGGCGGGCACCAATCTTGGTGACGAGCGTCAGATCGTCCCGGTACGGGTGAAGCGCCTCGCGGATCAGCTGGTTAGTGACATGAGGACCATAAAAATCACTGGTATCAATGTGGTTCACCCCCGCCGCCACCGCTTCTCGCAGCACGTCCAGCGCGGCCTGCTTATCCTTCGGTGGGCCAAAGACGCCCGGCCCGGCGAGCTGCATCGCACCGTAGCCCAGTCGTTTTACCGTCCGCGTCCCGAGCGCGTACGTCCCGCTTTTATCAATGCTGCTCATGTTAACCTTCCTCATAAAAATGATCCGGATTTACAACAGGTTCCTTACCGGAGCCCTTAGTTAAGCGCGAGTTAAATTAAAGTTTAAATTCTATACGACGATAGTATTGGTGTACCTCTGCATCCTTTCTAACGGACGACCGCTATGCTGAAAAATTTGCACGTGATTACCGGTATTATCTTTGCCCTCACCATATTCTGTCTGCTGCAAGTTGTCACGGGAGGGTTGTTCTACTCTGCCGTTAGCAACGATCGCCATAATTTCCAGAATTCCGGCGTGCTCAATGCCCAGCAGGAGAGCCTGAGCGACAGCGTAAACACGCTGGTGAAAACGCGCGTCACCGTCACCCGCGTGGCGATCCGCTACCTGAAAAACCAGCGCGACCCGGCTTCCCTTGCAGCGATCAATAAACTGCTTGGCACCGCAGCCGACTCGCTGGCAAAAGCCGAAGCCTATAACAAAGAGTGGCAGAAGCTGCCGCAGGTTAACGGCCAGGAGGCGGCATTAACCGACGAGATGCAGAAGTCCTGGAACCAGATGCACGAAGTGATGCGCTTATCGATTGAGTATCTGCGTGCCGACAACTACCAGGCCTATGGCGATCTGGACGCGCAGCAGGCGCAGGACGAGATGGAAGCGGTCTATAACCGCTGGCGCGCCGAAAACAACACACTGCTGAAGGCCGCAACCGAAGAGAACCAGAGCAGCTTCACGCAGATGCAGTGGACGCTGGCGGCTATTCTGCTGGCCGTTATCGCGGTTCTGGTGGTCATCTGGCAGGGTTTACAACACCTGCTGTTAAAACCTCTCCACTCCATTATGAACCATATTCGCGCCATTGCAGGGGGCGACCTGACGCAGGAGATCGCTATCTCCGGTCGCAATGAGATGGGCCAGCTGGCCGCCGGCCTGCATGAGATGCAGCAGTCGCTGGTGACCACCGTCAGCGCCGTACGGGGAAGTACGGATTCCATCTACACCGGCGCAGGCGAAATTGCCGCAGGGAGCAACGATCTTTCCGCCCGCACCGAGCAGCAGGCCGCCTCGCTCGAAGAGACCGCCGCCAGCATGGAAGAGCTGACCGCGACGGTTAAGCAGAACTCCGATAACGCCCGTCAGGCCACGCTGCTGGCGAAAAACGCCTCTGAAACGGCCGCGCGCGGCGGTCACGTCGTGGATAACGTGGTTCGCACCATGAACGAAATCGCCGACAGTTCACAGCAAATTGCGCATATTACCGGCGTGATCGACAGCATCGCGTTCCAGACCAACATTCTGGCGCTTAACGCAGCGGTGGAAGCGGCACGCGCCGGGGAACAGGGCCGTGGTTTTGCGGTTGTTGCAGGTGAAGTCCGTACGCTGGCGAGCCGCAGCGCGCAGGCGGCGAAAGAGATCAAAGGGCTTATCGAGAACTCCGTCAGCCGGGTGAATACTGGTTCTGAGCAGGTCAGCGAGGCTGGCACCACCATGAAGGAAATTGTCGCCGCCGTGACCCGCGTGACCGATATTATGGGTGAGATTTCATCTGCCTCTGACGAGCAGAGCCGCGGCATTGAGCAGGTGAGCCTGGCCGTTTCGCAGATGGACAGCGTGACGCAGCAAAACGCCGCGCTGGTGCAGGAGTCCGCCACGGCGGCTGCGGCACTGGAAGATCAGTCCGAGCAGCTGCGCCAGGCGGTAGCGGCGTTTCGTCTGAACGGCAAAGAAAAAGCGGTCGCCCCGCGCCCGGCCAATCTGAAAACGCCACAGCTGCTGCGCCCGGCAACGACAACCGCCTCCACCGACAGCAACTGGGAAACGTTCTGAGTCACCGGCGGGCGAGGAGATCGCCCGCTAGCGGCTGCGCTTGGCGTGTCGCTCCCAGTTTTCCTGTTTTGCCTCATCCGATTTTCGCAGTGAAACATAACATGCCCCGCTGCCGCCGTGATGCGGCAGCGCCACGCAGAAGGCCTGCACTTCCTCGAACTCGGTTAACCAGCGCGCAAGATAGCTGCGCACCACATTGGGATGCGAGTTCTGCTCGCGCCCTTTCCCGTGAATGATAATCAGATTGCGTAACCCGTCTCGTCCGGCCTGGCGAATAAAAGAATAGAGCATCTGACGGCAGCGTTCGGCGGGCTGACGCAGGAGGTTTAAGCTGGCCTGGCGGGCGTATTTACCCGTGCGCAGCTTATCAATAACGCCCTGCTGTACCCCTTCGCGCTGGAACGCCAGCGGTTCTTCCAGGGGAAGCACGTCAAGAAAATCCAGCGTCAGGAAGTTATCCAGCTGTTCGCTATCCACCTCCTCGCGCGTCCGCGTATTGCGGCTGGGCTGCCAGTGAATATCCGCGCAGCGCTTCAGGGGCTGGACATCTTCCATGGCGTCAAGAAAAAATGATTTGTCGTCAGGGTTCATGGACATCCTCCGGCTACATCTGAGGACTGTACTATACCTGCGCCAGAGACCGGCCTCAATCACCGTTACAGGGCGATGCGTGGCAATAATATTAACCTGATGAATATATATAGTAATTATTAAATAAACTTAAATCAGACTTAACTAAAATTTCAGCAAAGGTAAAATACGTGATTTATGTTAAAATTTCGTGAAATCAATCACTCGCCCGCCTTTCATTTTTCGGGAAAGGTGTTATACCTAAATATACCTGCCTCATGGAAATAATACTCAGGATTGGCGAAAGGACGTACTGCTGTGTGTACTATAGGGTCTGTCTGATGTCGGGCAGATCCTGTTTTTTTAATCTGTATTTCACGCGACGACTATTTTCCTCACCTCCCTTCTGAACTGCGTAATTAATGACTCAGCAAGGGGAGTCTGACGTGAATCACGACGCTGAATTAAATAATAGGTTGCTTTAGGAAGCGATTCGACAACCGGCAGCATGACCAGACGGTGTGCCAGCAGCGGGTCACAGCCTAGCTCCTGCGGCAATATGCTTAAAAAATCACTTTGCGCGACCAGGCTAATACAGGAAGAAAATGTTTCGCAAACCACACCAATTCGCGGTATTTGCGAACGATCGCTAAATACCTCCTCTAATTGCTTATAATAACTTCCCCGCGGCGTCGGCATTGTCCAGTTATAATGCAGAAGTTCATTAATTGACGTTGCCCCCATTGCCGGGTGACCTTCCCGACAAAATACCGCAAACGGTTTTTCGAAGAGCTTTTCAAACGTAAATTCCTGGTCGTAAGGCCCCTGATAATAGGTATTGATGGTGAAGTCCAGCTCGCCCTGGCGTAATTCATTGATCATCGACACCAGCTGCCCTTCCATAATCCGCACCTTGACCTGCGGATGCTGCGCATGAAAGCGGGTGATAACGGCGGGCATCAGCGTGCGTGAAACGCTGGCCCCCATCCCGATGTTGATCTGCCCGGCCAGCTCCCCCTGCCGCTGACGGATATCATCCTGCGCCGCGCGCAGCTCTTCCAGAATCAACCTGGCACGCTGGTAAAAGCCCTCACCGCATTCGGTCAACGCGACGCCTTTACTCCTGCGCACGAAAAGCTGCGCCGCCATGCCCTCCTCCAGCTCTTTGATGGATTTGGTCAGCGCCGGCTGGGAAAGATTCAGCGTCCTGCTGGCACCGCGAATGCTGCCCTGACGCGCAACCTCAACAAACGCCCGGATTTGATGAAATTTAATCTGGAATGTCATAGCCCGACCGATAACCGTTGTTTATCAGAGTAAAGAAACTGTCATCTACTTTAATGGAAAGGGATGTGCGAGGGTAATTCCTGAACGGTTAAAACTGTGAAAAATCGGTTAGTGATAAGTAAAAACTATCACAGCGTGAAGCAGTTCACATATTTTAATGATGACAGGAACAGATATGGACACACTGGCGCAGTACATCCAGACATTATCCCCGCTGCTGAGCGCATGGCGTCGCGATTTTCACCATTTCGCGGAATCCGGCTGGGTAGAGTTTCGAACGGCCGCGAAAGTCGCGGAAATCCTCGATTCGCTGGGTTACGAACTGGCGATGGGCCGCGACGTCGTCGATGCCGAAAGCCGGATGGGGCTGCCCGATGCCGCTACCCTGGCGCAAGAGTTTGCCCGCGCGCGGGCGCAGGGCGCGCCAGAGAAATGGCTGGCGCCGTTTGAGGGCGGGTTTACCGGCATTGTGGCGACCCTCAATACCGGACGTCCTGGACCGACCCTGGCGTTTCGCGTCGACATGGATGCCCTTGATTTAAGCGAAGCGCTGGATGAAAGCCATCGCCCGTTCCGCGACGGGTTTGCCTCCTGCAACGCGGGCATGATGCACGCCTGCGCGCACGATGGACACACCGCTATTGGTCTGGGGCTGGCGCAGGTGCTTAAGCAGAATGACGCGCAGCTCAACGGCACCATCAAGCTGATCTTCCAGCCTGCTGAAGAAGGCACCCGCGGCGCGCGCGCCATGGTTGCCGCCGGGGCGCTGGACGACGTGGACTATTTCACGGCCATCCATATTGGTACCGGCGTCCCTGCCGGAACGGTGATTTGCGGCAGCGATAACTTTATGGCCACCACCAAGTTTGACGTGAACTTTACCGGCGTTGCCGCACACGCGGGCGGTAAACCGGAGGACGGACGTAACGCCCTGCTCGCCGCCGCGCAGGCCGCCCTCGCCCTGCACAGCATCGCCCCGCACAGCGACGGCGCCTCCCGGGTGAACGTCGGAGTGATGCAGGCGGGCAGCGGACGCAACGTGGTGCCCGCGAATGCCCTGATAAAGGTTGAAACGCGCGGCGAAAGCGAAGCGATTAATCAGTATGTCTTTGAACGCGCGCAGGCGGTTATTACCGGCGCAGCGGCGCTCTACGGCGTGAGCGCCGAGATGCGCCTGATGGGCGCCGCAACCTCCAGCGCGCCGACACCGGCGTGGGTTGATTACCTGCGCGAACAGGCGAGCCGGGTTTCCGGGATTATTCACGCCATCGATAAGGTGAAGGCGCCAGCGGGTTCCGAAGACGCCACGCTGATGATGGCCCGCGTGCAGGAGAACGGCGGCATGGCGTCCTATATGGTGTTCGGCACGGATTTGAGCGCCGGACATCACAACGAAAAATTCGACTTCGATGAACAGGTCATGGCGATTGCCATTGAAACGCTGGCGCGAACTGCGCTCAATTTCCCGTGGACGCGAGGTGTGTAATGCAGGAGAACTACGCTTTTATTGCCGATGCGATCGACACGCGATGTCGGACGTTAACCGATATTGCCGACGCGATCTGGGATCGTCCTGAAACCCGCTTCGAAGAGTTCTGGTCCGCCGAACGGCTGGCCAGCGAGCTGGAGGCCGAGGGCTTCACGCTGACGCGCGAGGCCGGCGGTATTCCAAATGCCTTTATCGCCAGCTTCGGCAGCGGGAAACCGGTCATTGCCCTGCTGGGCGAATACGACGCGCTGGCCGGGCTAAGCCAGCAGGCGCACTGCGCGACGGCGCAATCCGCCACGCCGGGGGCCAACGGCCACGGCTGCGGGCATAACCTCTTAGGCACCGCGGCGCTTGCGGGCGCGGTGGCGGTGAAAAGCTGGCTGGAGCAGCGCGGCGGCAGCGGAACGGTGCGTTTTTACGGCTGTCCCGGTGAAGAAGGTGGCTCCGGGAAAACCTTTATGGTGCGCGAAGGCCTGTTTGATGACGTCGATGCCGCCGTCACCTGGCACCCGGAAGCCTTCGCCGGGATGTTTAACGTCAGCACGCTGGCGAATATTCAGGCCGCCTGGCGTTTTCACGGCGTGGCGGCACACGCGGCCAACTCCCCTCATCTGGGACGCAGCGCGCTGGACGCCGTGACGCTGATGACTACCGGCACCAACTTCCTCAACGAACACATCATTGAGAAAGCGCGCGTCCATTACGCCATTACCGATACCGGCGGGATTTCACCCAACGTGGTGCAGGCGCAGGCTGAGGTGCTGTACCTGATCCGCGCCCCGGAGATGGCCGATGCGCAGCAGATCTACGAACGCATCGATAAAATCGCCCAGGGCGCGGCGATGATGACCGAAACCACCGTCGAGTGTCGCTTTGATAAAGCCTGCTCCAGCTACCTGCCAAACCGCACGCTCGAGGCGGCGATGTATCGCGCCCTGCAGCACTACGGCACGCCGCTCTGGACGGAGGAAGAACGCGCCTTCGCCCGCGAGATCCGCGCCACCCTGACGCCCAACGATCTGCAAAACAGTCTGAAAAATATTGCCGCGACGGGCGGTGATGCGGGTAAAGCCTTTGCCCGGCGTCATCAGGAGACGCTGCTGGTGGATGAAGTCGCGCCTTACGCCATCACCGACAACGTGCTGGCGGGTTCAACCGACGTGGGCGACGTCAGCTGGAAAATGCCGGTCGCCCAGTGCTTCAGCCCCTGCTTTACCGTCGGCACGCCGCTGCACACCTGGCAACTGGTGGCGCAGGGACGTACCTCCATTGCCCACAAAGGCATGCTGCTGGCCGGAAAAGTGATGGGCGCAACCGCGCTTAACCTGCTGCAGGACGCGGCGCTGCTGAAAAAATGCCGTGAAGAGTTCGAACAACAAATACAAGAAAAACCGTACGTGTGTCCGATCCCACAGGGCGTGACACTGTCACCTTTAAAATAAAAAAACACAACACAACAACACTCCCGAGGAACGCCCATGAGTATGTCTTCCATACCTTCGCATTCCCCATCCGGTAAGCTCTATGGCTGGGTTGAAAGGATCGGCAATAAAGTGCCGCACCCTTTCCTGCTGTTTATCTATCTGATTGTGATTTTAATGGTCGCCACCGCCGTGCTCTCCGCCTTTGACGTGAGCGTGCGCAGCCCGGCTGACGGCAGCCTGGTGGCGGTAAAAAACCTGCTCAGCGTTGACGGGCTGCACTGGTTTTTACCCAACGTGATTAAAAACTTCAGCGGCTTCGCCCCGCTCGGCGCCATTCTGGCGCTGGTGCTGGGCGCCGGGCTGGCTGAACGCGTGGGCTTGCTGCCTGCATTAATGGTGAAGATGGCTTCTCACGTCAGCGCGCGTTACGCCAGCTATATGGTGCTGTTTATCGCCTTCTTCAGCCATATCTCCTCCGACGCCGCGCTGGTGATCATGCCGCCGATGGGGGCGCTGATTTTCCTCGCCGTCGGGCGTCACCCCGTGGCGGGCCTGCTGTCGGCGATTGCGGGCGTGGGCTGTGGATTTACCGCCAACCTGCTAATCGTCACCACCGACGTGCTGCTCTCTGGCATCAGCACGGAGGCGGCAAAGACCATCGATGCGGCAATGCACGTCAGCGTGATCGACAACTGGTACTTTATGGCCAGCTCGGTGATTGTCCTGACGATTGTCGGCGGGCTGATTACCGATAAAATCATCGAGCCGCGGCTGGGTAAATGGGAAGGCCGTAGCGATGAAAAGCTGGAGACCCTGAGCAAAGAGCAGCGCTTCGGCCTGCGCGTGGCGGGCGTGGTCTCGCTGGCCTTTATCGCGCTGGTGGCGCTGATGGTGGTGCCGGAAAACGGCATATTGCGCGATCCGGTTAAACATACCGTCCTGCCCTCGCCGTTTATTCAGGGCATCGTGCCGCTGATTATTCTGTTTTTCTTTGTCGTCTCGCTCGCCTACGGTATCGCTACCGGCAAAATCCGCCGTCAGGGCGATCTGCCGCAGCTGATGATCGAGCCGATGAAAGAGATGGCGGGCTTTATCGTGATGGTGTTCCCGCTGGCGCAGTTTGTGGCGATGTTTAACTGGAGCAACATGGGCAAGTTTATGGCCGTGAGCCTGACCGACGCGCTGGAGGCAGCCGGGCTAAGCGGCGTACCGGCGTTTGTCGGCCTGGCGTTGCTGTCATCCCTGCTGTGCATGTTTATCGCCAGCGGCTCCGCCATCTGGTCGATTCTGGCCCCGATCTTCGTGCCGATGTTTATGATGCTGGGGTTCCATCCGGCATTTGCCCAGATCCTGTTCCGCATCGCGGACTCCTCGGTGATTCCGCTGGCGCCGGTTTCGCCGTTTGTTCCGCTGTTTTTAGGCTTCCTGCAGCGCTATAAACCCGAGGCCAAACTGGGTACCTACTATTCGCTGGTTTTACCCTACCCGCTTATCTTTTTAGGGGTATGGCTGGTGATGCTGGTGGCATGGTATCTTGTCGGCCTGCCGATTGGGCCGGGGATTTACCCGAGGCTGAACTAAAGGAATGAGGATGCTGAGATTACTCGAAGATAAGATTGCGACGCCGCTCGGGCCGCTGTGGGTGATCGCGGACGAGCAGTTCTGCCTGCGCGCCGTCGAATGGGAAGAGCACAGCGACCGCATGGAAGAACTGCTCCATGTTCACTACCGCTCACAGGGGTATGAACGTATCCGCGCCACCAACCCGGGCGGGCTGAGCGACAAGCTTGCGGCCTACTTCGAAGGCGATCTCAGCATCATCGATACTCTGCCGACCGCCACGGCAGGCACGCCTTTTCAGCGCGAAGTGTGGCAGGCGCTGCGGTCCATTCCCTGCGGGCAGGTCATGCATTACGGCCAGCTCGCGGAACAGCTAGGCCGCGCGGGCGCCGCACGCGCGGTGGGTGCCGCTAACGGCTCTAACCCGGTCAGCATCGTGGTGCCCTGCCATCGCGTCATTGGCCGCAACGGCACCATGACAGGCTATGCCGGCGGCGTGCAGCGAAAAGAGTGGTTGCTGCGTCACGAAGGGTATCTCCTGCTCTAGCTTCCAGGCTTTTTGTGCTTAATTTTCTTCCGGTTAGGCTAAAAATCCATAATCAAGCTGTGGAATTTCAAGAAGATGGCGACACAATGTCGCCACTTGTCCTTATTGAGGGTTTGTCAGGCTTACGTACTTACCAAAAAGATGTTAAAATTGACCAATATCAATTAAGGCTTGAGCAAACCTATGATCCCGGAAAAGCGAATTATACGACGCATTCAGTCTGGCGGTTGTGCTATCCATTGCCAGGATTGCAGCATCAGCCAGCTCTGTATCCCGTTTACTCTGAATGAGCATGAACTCGATCAGCTTGATAATATCATCGAGCGCAAAAAGCCTATTCAGAAAGGGCAGACGCTGTTTAAAGCGGGAGACGAACTGAAATCGCTCTATGCTATCCGTTCTGGCACCATCAAAAGCTACACCATCACCGAACAGGGTGATGAGCAGATCACCGGCTTCCATCTGGCGGGCGACCTGGTGGGCTTTGATGCCATCGGCACGGGCCATCACCCGAGCTTTGCTCAGGCACTCGAAACCTCTATGGTTTGCGAAATCCCGTTTGAAACCCTGGACGATCTGTCCGGCAAGATGCCTAACCTGCGTCAGCAGATGATGCGTCTGATGAGCGGTGAGATCAAAGGCGATCAGGACATGATTCTGCTGCTTTCTAAAAAGAACGCAGAAGAGCGCCTGGCCGCATTTATCTACAACCTCTCCCGCCGCTTCGCCGAGCGTGGCTTCTCGCCGCGTGAGTTCCGTCTGACGATGACGCGTGGCGATATCGGTAACTACCTGGGCCTGACCGTGGAAACCATCAGCCGTCTGCTGGGCCGTTTCCAGAAAAGCGGGATGCTGGCCGTTAAAGGTAAATACATCACTATCGAAAACGGTGAGGCGCTGGCCGTTCTTGCCGGGCACGCCCGCAACGTAGCGTAACTCTCCGCATGTTGATGACCAGACTGATAAATTCTTGTGATTTATTGGTCTGGTATAATCACTCCCGTTTCAAGATATTTTCACCGTAGCACGTCCCCACACAGCACCCAAAAGGTTCTCGTTGAGGTTATGAATTGAGAGAAAGTTTGTTTTTCGTTTCAGTCGTGATTGCCTCTGTGACCTTTATCTTCATCTGGATCATGCTTGTCGGCCCAATGAAGGGGGAGGAAAAAACCTACGTTCAGGACTCCACGACCTTTGCGATAGCGGTGATGGTGCTGCTGTTTATTGCGTTTATCGCGGTGACGACTACGGTGCTTTTCCTCTGATAAATTTTCATGAATTATTGATCTGGCAAAACCTCCCCTCTGTTTCATTCAGGATATATAGGTTACTCTTTTAATTACAGACTGTGGTGACAGTAGTAAGGAGACCTGTATGGCCAAGTATCAAAACATGCTGGTAGCTATCGATCCGAATCAGGACGATCAGCCGGCATTACGACGTGCTGTGTATTTACATCAACGGATTGGTGGCAAAATCAAAGCGTTTTTGCCGATCTATGACTTCTCGTATGAGATGACCACCCTTCTGTCGCCTGACGAGCGCACCGCTATGCGTCAGGGCGTCATCAGCCAGCGTACCGCGTGGATCCGTGAACAGGCGAAGTATTACCTGGAAGCGGGTGTGCCCATTGATATTAAAGTGGTCTGGCATAACCGACCTTTTGAAGCCATTATCCAGGAAATTGTCGCCGGCGGGCACGACCTGCTGCTGAAGATGGCGCACCAGCACGACAAGCTGGAATCCGTGATCTTCACCCCGACCGACTGGCACCTGCTGCGCAAATGTCCTTGCCCGGTCTGGATGGTGAAAGACCAGCCGTGGCCTGAAGGCGGGAAAGCCGTTGTGGCGGTAAACCTCGCGAGCGAAGAGGATTACCACAACTCGCTGAACGAGAAGCTGGTGAAGGAGACCATCCAGCTTGCCGACCAGGTGAATCATACCGAAGTGCATCTGGTGGGCGCCTATCCGGTCACGCCGATCAATATCGCCATTGAGCTGCCTGAATTTGACCCGAGCGTGTACAACGACGCGATCCGGGGTCAGCATCTGCTGGCCATGAAAACGCTGCGTCAGAAATTCAGCATCGATGAGAAAATGACCCACGTGGAAAAAGGGCTGCCTGAAGAGGTGATCCCGGACCTGGCGGAACACCTGCAGGCGGGGATTGTGGTGCTGGGCACCATTGGCCGAACCGGTATTTCTGCCGCGTTCCTCGGCAATACCGCCGAACAGGTGATCGACCATCTGCGCTGCGACCTGCTGGTCATTAAGCCGGATGATTACCAGACGCCGGTTGAGCTGGACGATCCGGAAGACGATTAACGCCTGACGCCCGGCGGCACAGGCTTGCCGGGCCTACAAACCCGTAGGCCGGGTACGCGTCAGCGCCACCCGGCAATAAAAAAACCGCCGAATTCGGCGGTTTTTTCGTTTCAGCGCAACTTACAGCGCTTTCAGAATCGCATCCACGCTGGCTTTAGCATCGCCGAACAGCATGTGGGTGTTCTCTTTGAAGAACAGCGGGTTCTGAACCCCGGCATAGCCGGTATTCATGGAGCGTTTAAACACAATCACGTTCTGCGCCTTCCATACTTCCAGAACAGGCATACCGGCGATTGGGCTACCCGGGTCGTCCTGTGCAGCAGGGTTAACGGTATCGTTGGCGCCAATGACCAGCACGGTGTCGGTGTCGGCGAAATCATCGTTGATCTCATCCATTTCCAGCACGATGTCGTAAGGCACTTTCGCTTCCGCCAGCAGCACGTTCATGTGGCCCGGCAGACGCCCTGCCACCGGGTGAATACCAAAGCGAACCTTGATGCCGCGCGCGCGCAGCTTCTCGGTGATTTCCGCAACCGGATACTGCGCCTGCGCCACCGCCATGCCGTAGCCCGGAGTGATGATCACGGAGTGCGAATTTTTCAGCATGTCTGCGGTATCTTCCGCAGAAATTTCACGGTGCTCACCCACTTCTTCATCCGCACTGGAAGAAGACCCATCGGTCCCGAAACCACCGGCGATAACGCTGATGAACGAGCGGTTCATCGCCTTACACATGATGTAAGACAGGATCGCACCGGAAGAGCCCACCAGCGCACCGGTGACGATCAGCAGGTCGTTGCTCAGCATAAAGCCTGCCGCCGCTGCCGCCCAACCGGAGTAGGAGTTCAGCATCGAGACAACCACCGGCATATCCGCACCGCCGATGGACGCCACCAGGTGCCAGCCAAACGCCAGCGCGATGATGGTCATCACCAGCAACGCCAGTACCTGCAGGCCCACGCTTTCGGTACGCACGAAGACCACCAGCAGAACAAACGACACCACCAGCGCCGCGAGGTTCAGCTTATGACGGTTTGGCAGCATCAGCGGTTTAGAGGAGATCTTCCCGCGCAGCTTGCCGAACGCGACAATGGAGCCGGTGAAGGTCACCGCACCGATGAAGATACCGAGGAACACTTCCGTCAGGTGGATATTCACCAGAATCGGTTCCAGGCCCGGTTCGTGATACAGGTAGCTGTTGAAGCCCACCAGCACCGCCGCCAGACCCACGAAGCTGTGCAGAATGGCAACCAGCTCCGGCATCTCGGTCATTTCAACGCGTTTTGCCAGGCGAATACCAATCGCGCCGCCGATGATCATCGCCACCAGGATCCACGCCACGTTGCCGGTATCCGGCCCGAAGATGGTGGCAATCAGCGCAATCGCCATCCCGGCGATACCAAAGTTATTACCCTGCTGAGACGTTTCGTGTTTGGAAAGCCCCGCCAGACTGAAAATAAACAGGATTGCAGCAACAATGTATGCGGCTGTCACTAATCCTCCAGACATATGCTACCCCTTAGCCTTTACGAAACATTTTCAGCATGCGCTGAGTCACGGTGAAACCACCGAAAATATTGATACTGGCGATCAGCACCGCGATAAAGCTCAGGAAGCTGATCCAGCCGCCGTGACCAATCTGCAGTAACGCCCCCACCACGATGATCCCCGAGATGGCGTTGGTTACAGACATCAGCGGCGTATGCAGCGCATGGGAGACGTTCCACACCACGTAGTAGCCTACGACGCAGGAGAGCGCGAAGACGGTAAAGTGGCCGAGGAACTCTTTTGGTGCGACGTCAGCCAGCCAGCCGAACAGAATAATCACCAGCGCCATGATCGCGTATTTGCGCCACGGAGAAGCCGGTTTGGCGGGTTCTTTTGGCTCAGGTGCCGCTTTCGTTGCCGCCTGAGGCTGAGCAGAAACCTGAATAGGCGGCGCAGGCCAGGTAATTTCACCTTCACGAACCACCGTGACGCCGCGCACAACAACATCGTCGAAATCAACGGTGACGTTGCCGTCTTTCTCTTTGCAAAGCAGCTTCAGCAGGTTGACGAGGTTGGTGCCGTACAACTGAGAAGACTGCGTAGGCAGGCGGCCCGGCAGATCGGTATAGCCGATCACCTTCACGCCGTTAGCGGTCGTGGTCACCTGATTTGGAACGGTATATTCACAGTTACCGCCGTTTTGGGCGGCCAGGTCGACAATCACGCTGCCCGGCTTCATGGAGTCAACCATCTCACGGGTAATCAGCTTCGGCGCCGGTTTACCCGGGATAAGCGCGGTGGTGACAATAATGTCGACATCTTTCGCCTGGGCGGCGAAGAGTTCCATTTCGGCTTTGATAAAGGCTTCGGACATTACCTTCGCGTAGCCGTCGCCGCTGCCTGCTTCTTCCTTGAAATCCAGCTCAAGGAATTCGGCGCCCATACTCTGGACCTGTTCCTTTACTTCAGGACGGGTGTCAAAGGCGCGTACGATAGCGCCCAGGCTGTTTGCCGCACCGATTGCGGCAAGGCCCGCCACGCCTGCGCCAATCACCATCACTTTCGCCGGAGGGACTTTACCCGCGGCGGTGATTTGACCGGTAAAGAAGCGACCAAACTCGTGGGCCGCCTCAACAATAGCGCGGTAGCCGGCAATGTTTGCCATGGAGCTTAAGGCATCCAGCGACTGCGCGCGCGAAATGCGCGGCACGGAGTCCATCGCCATCACGGTCACGCCGCGGGCCGCCAGTTTCTCCATCAGCTCCGGGTTTTGCGCAGGCCAGATGAAGCTCACCAGGGTCGTTCCCGGATTGAGCAGCGCAATCTCACTCTCTTCCGGTGCGTTGACCTTCAGAATCACCGGCGACTGCCAGACGTCAGCACCGTCCACCACTTCCGCGCCGGCCTGGATAAAGGCCTCGTCATCGAAACTCGCCAGTTTGCCCGCGCCGCTTTCAACCGCGACCGTAAAACCCAGTTTAAGCAGTTGCTCCACCGTTTTCGGTGTTGCCGCTACGCGGGTTTCATTGGCTAACCGTTCTTTTGGTACCCCAATACGCATAGTTTTCCCTTCCATCGGTTTTTGATGATGGTTTATCGATAAATGCCCGCGGTTTGTATCAATTTTCGCCATCGCGCGAGCGACGAGAGATGATTAACCCCGGAAAATAAAACAGTAACAAACTGTCTATAACCTACTGAAAATAGCGCCCGTGATCTACCGCCAGAAAACACTATTTCTTACTTTATCTGTGAAAAATAAGCGATCGGCGTCACTGACAGTGATATTTACCTTAAATTCACTGCCAGAACCGATAAAACGCGCAAGCGAAGCGGTAAAAACATGATATAGCGCCATAAGAGAACAACTTGTTAACATTAAATTAACTTGTAAAAGTCATATGCTTTATCAGTTTTACTTGTCAAACGCGTGTTTTTTCAACATATCACTAAATGTTATCGAATTCGGTGATTCAGTAAGCACAGGCAGTGAAAAATGGCGCAGACAGCGACGGGTTTTAAATGCAATAATCGGGACCGTCTCAAATTAACAACAATACCAGTACATGGTTTGCGCAAGGCGAAGGATCATTTTTATGAAGCTTAAGAACACACTCCTGGCGTCCGCACTTCTTTCCGCGACCGCCCTGTCTGCGAATGCCGCAACAGAGTTAACGCCGGAGCAAGCGGCAGCGTTAAAACCTTTTGACCATACGGTCATTGTGGGTCGTTATAATTCTATTGGCGACGCCGTCGCCGCTGCATCAAAAGCCGCAGATAAAAACGGAGCGGCCTCGTTTTATGTGGTTGACCAGTCCGATTACGGCAACAGCGGTAACCAGCGCGTGACCATTGCGCTGTTCAAAGACAATGCGCCGAAAGCTGACGCACCAAAAAACCGCGTGATCAACGGTGTTGTTGAACTGCCGAAAGATCAGGCGATTGAGCTGGAACCTTACGACACCGTCACCGTTCAGGGCTTCTATCGCAGCCAGCCTGAAGTGAACGATGCCATTACCAAAGCCGCGAAAGAGAAAGGGGCCTACTCTTTCTTCATCGTGCGTCAGGTCGATGCTAACCAGGGTGGCAACCAGCGTATTACCGCGTTCATCTATAAAAAAGATGCGAAAAAACGTGTTCTGCAGAGCCCGGATGCCATCCCGGCGAATTCAGAAGCAGGTCGCGCGGCGCTAGCTAAAGGCGGCGAAGAAGCGAAGAAAGTTGAAATTCCAGGCGTAGCAACGACGGCTGCTCCAAGCGCTGAAGTGGGCCGTTTCTTCGAAACGCAGTCCACGAAAGGTGGCCGTTATTCCGTTACGCTGCCGGACGGTACCAAAATTGAAGAGTTGAACAACGCCACTGCAGCGCAGATGGTGCCGTTCGGCAGCATCAAGTTTACCGGCAACTACGGCAACATGACGGAAGTCTCTTACCAGGTCGCGAAGCGTGCGGCGAAGAAAGGGGCGAAGTACTACCACATCACCCGCCAGTGGCAGGAACGTGGTAACAACGTGACCATCAGCGCCGATCTGTACAAGTAACAACATCGTTTACGAAAGGCGGCGCAATGCCGCCTTTTTTTGTTACTTTTTTTGAATTTCTGCCTCACGTCATTGCATGCATTCGTTACACTCCGTAAAATCCCGCGCCTTAGTGTGATCCACCATTTTTATGCGCCTGAGCGAAATAATTATTCTGGATTTTGACCTTTCATAACAGGAAGCCAATGGAAAAGAAACTTGGCCTGAGTGCTCTGACTGCACTCGTTTTAAGCTCAATGCTGGGTGCAGGCGTATTCAGTTTGCCGCAAAATATGGCCGCCGTCGCCAGCCCTTCCGCGCTCATCATTGGCTGGGGCATTACGGGTGTCGGCATACTGCTGCTGGCCTTCGCGATGCTGCTGCTCACCCGCATTCGCCCCGATCTGGACGGCGGCATTTTCACCTATGCGCGTGAAGGTTTCGGCGAGCTGATTGGCTTCTGTTCCGCATGGGGATACTGGCTGTGTGCCGTTATCGCCAACGTCTCTTATCTTGTAATCGTCTTCTCGGCGCTCAGTTTCTTTACCGATACGCCTGAGCTGCGCCTCTTTGGCGACGGGAATACCTGGCAGTCTATTGTGGGCGCCTCGGTGTTGCTGTGGTTCGTCCACTGGCTGGTGTTGCGTGGCGTACAAACGGCCGCCAGCATCAACCTTGTGGCGACGCTGGCGAAACTGGTTCCGCTCGGCCTGTTTATCGTTCTGGCCTTTATTGCGTTCCGTCTGGACGTTTTCAAGCTTGATTTTAGCGGCGTTGCGCTGGGCGTTCCCGTCTGGGAGCAGGTGAAAAACACGATGCTGATTACCCTGTGGGTGTTCATCGGCGTAGAAGGCGCGGTCGTGGTTTCTGCCCGGGCCAGGAATAAACGCGATGTGGGCCGCGCCACGCTGCTGGCCGTACTGGCCGCGCTGGGGGTCTATTTGCTGGTGACGCTGCTGTCGCTGGGCGTGGTGGCGCGTCCTGAACTGGCTGAAATGCGTAACCCGTCAATGGCAGGCCTGATGGTGAAAATGCTCGGTCCCTGGGGCGACGTGGTGATTGCCGCAGGGCTGATCGTCTCCGTCTGCGGCGCTTACCTGAGCTGGACCATCATGGCGGCTGAAGTGCCGTTCCTGGCCGCGACGCACAAGGCGTTTCCACGCCTGTTCGCCCGTCAAAACCAAAACAGCGCGCCTTCGGCATCGCTCTGGCTGACCAACATCAGCGTTCAGGTCTGTCTGGTGCTGATCTGGCTCACAGGTTCTGACTATAACACCCTGCTGACCATCGCCTCGGAGATGATTCTGGTACCCTATTTCTTAGTGGGTGCGTATCTGTTAAAAATTGCCACACGCCCGGCGCATTATGTCGTGGGGGTCGGAGCCTGTATTTACGGCCTGTGGTTGTTGTATGCTTCCGGGCCTATGCATCTGCTGCTGTCGGTGGTGCTGTACGCACCGGGTCTGCTGGTGTTTATCTACGCCCGCCGTACGCATCAGCTGGAGAACGCGCTGAAACGCCGTGAAATGGCATTAATTGGACTGTTACTGGTTGCTGCCCTGCCGGCAACCTGGATGTTAATGGGTTAGCATCGCCTTTCCCATTGTTGAACTGTAAAGGAGAATACGATGGGAAATGCACCGCTTCGCCCAATACTGATTACCGGTGGAGGCCGCCGTATCGGCCTCGCCCTCGCCCATCACTTTCTCAACCTTCGCCATCCGGTCATTGTCAGCTACCGTACGGAATACCCGTCGATTGAAGGGTTACGCAAAGCCGGGGCGGTCTGCATTCAGGCTGATTTTTCGACTGATGAAGGCATTCTGGCTTTCGCGGAAAAGGTAAAAGCCGCCACGACGGGACTGCGCGCCGTGATCCATAACGCCAGCGCATGGCGAGCCGAAAAACCCGGTACGTCACTCAGCGAAACGCTCTCCGCCATGCTGCAGATCCACGTCAATGCCCCTTATCTGCTTAACCACGCTCTGCAGGATCTGCTCCGCGGTCATGGGCACGCGGCGGGCGACATTATTCACTTTACCGATTATGTGGTGGAGCGCGGCAGCGACAAGCACATCGCCTACGCGGCCAGCAAAGCCGCGCTGGATAATATGACACGCTCGTTTGCCCGCAAGCTCGCGCCCGAGGTGAAGGTGAACGCCATCGCCCCGGCGATGATTTTGTTTAACGAAAACGATGATGCAGAGTATCGTCAGCAGGCGCTGAATAAGTCGCTCATGAAAATCGCCCCGGGCGAGAAAGAGGTCATCGATCTTGTGGATTACCTGCTCACCAGCTGCTACGTCACCGGCAGAACCTTTGCCGTGGACGGCGGCCGACCGCTGCGCTAGTGAAAGCGGCTCCAGAAGAAAATTAACACCCAGGCGCTGAGTCCCCAGCAGACCACCGCCCCGCTCAGCGCCAGGGGAAGACGCAGAAAACCGGTGAAATACCACAGCGAAAGCAGGTAGAGAAAATACGGAATGATAGACCACATGCCAAACACGATGGTTGTGCGTAACGCTTCCGTGCCCCGCTCAGAAGCCACGATATAGTGGGCAATCAGCGCAAAGGTCGGGAACAGCGGGATTAGCCCGGCAATGTAGTAGTTTTTCGTTTTTGCCAGAATGCCAATCAGTAACACCACCAGCGCGCCCAGCGCGGCTTTGATCGCCAGCCCCATACTTTTTCCTATAACAATCAAATAACATTAAGAGCCAGAATAACGGAACCGGCGTTAATTTTGAAAGATTAATGGAAGGTTAAGGTTCCGCGGTGTATGTTGGCTTTTTTCACGAAAACAGACGCTGTATGAATAAGATTGTTTATGTTGAAGACGAACCCGAGGTCGGGCAACTGATCGCCGCCTATCTGGGTAAACATGATATGGACGTCATTGTTGAACCTCGCGGCGATCGTGCCGAAGAGGTGGTCGTCCGTGAAAACCCGGATCTGGTGCTGCTGGATATCATGCTGCCAGGCAAAGACGGCATGACGCTCTGCCGTGACCTGCGCGCCCGGTGGGAGGGCCCTATCGTTCTGCTCACTTCACTGGACAGCGATATGAACCACATTTTGTCGCTCGAGATGGGCGCCAATGACTACATTCTGAAAACCACACCGCCTGCCGTCCTGCTTGCCCGCCTGCGCCTGCATTTGCGCCAGCACGCCAGCATCGAACGCGAAGCGCCCGCGCCGTCTCTGACGCCGCACAAAGCGATGCGCTTCGGTACGCTATCTATCGACCCTATTAACCGCCAGGTGCTGCTCTCCGGCGAGCTTATCGCCCTCTCCACCGCAGACTTTGACCTGCTGTGGGAGCTGGCAACGCACGCCGGGCAAATTATGGACCGCGACGCGCTGCTGAAAAACCTGCGTGGCGTGAGCTATGACGGAATGGACCGCAGCGTTGACGTGGCGATTTCGCGTCTGCGCAAAAAGCTGCAGGATAACGCTACCGAGCCCTACCGCATTAAAACCGTGCGTAACAAGGGTTATCTGTTTGCCCCGCACGCCTGGGAAACCTGACTCCGTTATCCGGTTAGCATAACCTGCGCGAAATGAAGGGATTAAACACCGATGCCCTCTCTTTCGCGCGTTTATTTATCCATTTGCGCAACAATTGACTTGCTAAGCACGCGAACTATTCCATAATTAAGTCTCCCACTCTCCTTTCTTCAGCTCGCCCCGACTGCATGTAGACTCGCTTTCACCGCGAAGCGTTACGATATCTCTCCCATACAATCTTGAAATGAGGATTTAAGCCTATGGCATATGTATAGCTACAATCAGGTAGAAGCCATCAAAACCAATCTTGAATGGATTGTTAATCAGGCTGCGCTTAGCCATTCCTCCCCCTCACGCGCCGATCAAAAAGCGCTCTTTGATCTCCTTGAGCTCATCCAGACTTACGAAATACTTCTGGATTTGATTAACGAATTCGGTACCGATGTGATTGATATGCACATTGCGGAAGGCCTCGCCGTAACGGAAACACTCATCGCCAAGGTAAAAAACAGCGCGACTGCCATGTAACGCGCTCCACAGACATGAAAAACATGAAGGGTATCCTGCGTTGCCGATTCGCTTCGATGACACGGGAATATCAGTGGATTAGAGTAAGCTTTGCTACTCTGTTGAACTGAAACAGTTTGCATTGTTAAGGCTCCTGTTTAGGTAAACCGTCTGTGGGATTTGGATAGAGGTCAGCAGGGCGTAATTCGTGAGGAGTTACACCTGTCATTGTGAAAATTGGAAAGATGTAACTTGGCGGGACCATCCCTTGGTCACGATTCTTCCAATGACTTACAGACATACTTGTTACTCCAAGCGCGATGCTGAGATTTCTGGCTGAGCCTGTGGCTTTAATCGCTAGGCATCTCGGTTGCCTGGCTTCTCGGTGAAGATGTAGGGGAAAAGATGGCATTAAACCTGATGAGCAGCGCCTACTAGAGCACTATCGCCAATTACCAGAAGAGGAGAAGCAAAACATGCTTCGAATCTTCGCGCTTCGCCTGAAAGGATTGGACAAGTTATATGAGAAATACATGAAAGGTAGAATCAAGAGTACAGATGAATAGTTGGGATTGTTTACTAAGTTAAGCAAATGCATGCCTTCGCAGCCGGGTTTTATTGGATCCAGCCGTCATTTCATAATTTTCACAATAGAACGAAATCACCACTTATCATATAATGAGATAAACATTCAACCGCTAAAGGAAAATATAGTAGCTAAGGTAATATCTCTTTTTAACCATAAAGGTGGTGTAAGCAAAACAACAACTGTTTTCCATCTCGGATGGAAGCTAGCTGCTCTTGGACAAAGAGTACTGATCATCGATGCAGATCCTCAATGCAACTTAACTGGGCTGACGTTAGGTTTGGATGATTATGAATCCCTGGTTCAATTCTATGACAGCAAGCAAAATACAGATCTTTTCAATAGTCTTGCGCCAGAGTTTTCTTTAGAAAGCACACCACACACGCCAGTTGGCAATACTCCTATTACAGGGACTAATAATCCTAACTTATTCATTTTAGCCGGAAACATAAGGTTTTCTGAACTTGATACACAAATCGCGACAGCGATGACAAGTAGCAATACACTCCCAGTATTGAGAAAATTCGTAGGTGCTTTCAATAAGTTAGTCAGGAAAATCGCTGACGAGCATAGTATCGATATTGTTCTAGTCGACATGAGCCCCAGTGTGTCGTCAACCAATCAGTGTATTTTGATGAGTTCTGATTACTTTATCATACCTATTTCTCCTGATTTTTATTGCTATCAGGCTATAGATTCGCTAAGTAATGTACTACCTAAGTGGGCCAATGAGATTTCCCCCTTCAAGGTTGGAGGGGATCATCCACTGCCAAAAGCCAATCCCAAAATGCTTGGCTTTATAACTCAAAACTACAGAATCTATACCACTAGCAGCAGCTCTTCTGACGGAGATGATGCGGAGCAACCCAAGCAGATGTCAAAAGCTTATAGCGACTGGCTCGAACGCATCAAAACTGTTGCTAATAAAAAACTAATTCCTGCATTGAGTGCGTCAGAAATGGTTATTTCGGATGCAATTTTTACAGAAGCGGTTACGCACGACGCCCCATTCCATCTAGCAGGTGTACAGAACTTTAGCGGTTTGGTACCCGTTTCTCAAAGTTTGTCTAAACCGATTTTCGAGCTCACTAAAGAAGATGGGAACTGGACTGGTGCACGATGGATGTGGGAAAAAAATGGTAAGGAAAATGGAATAAAAGTGAATATTGAGGAAGCTAATAGGGTTTATCATAACTTGGCTCAATCTGTACTTACCATGATCAAATTAGACCAATAACATATACAAACCCGGCTCCGAAGCCGGGTTTTTTAACCACTGTCGGGTGATGCTGCCAACTTACTGATTTAGTGTATGATGGTGTTTTTGAG
>NZ_JUMS01000086.1:0-12685 GCF_001059415.1 Enterobacter sp. 940_PEND | reverse complement strand
AGGAACCGAAAGCTTAGGGTGTCATTTCGCCCTCAGCCGGAACCGACCCCTTTGACCAGGAACGATTCGGTCATTCGAGCCTAACTTTTCGGAAGTCTTGCCAACACTGGTTTACGACGGTGAGCCCCTTCACCCTGGGCGAAAACGCGATCATACCTCGACGGGACGTGAACAGGGGAAGAATCGGGAGTGATTCCATGACCCTTGCATCAGCTGCCCTGTATAGCGCGGCTCTTCCCGACGAGTCAATCGTAGCACGAGCGAGATCCAAGAATCCGTCGAGATGAGGGTCATTGTTATACCCAGCGTTGAAACCTCGGGGAGACTGATTTGCCCCATGTAGGATCTGTGATAGCCATAGATCGCACGACATCCCCCAGCTCATTTCACTAAATGCAATACCAGACGGCGCCCCCTCACGCCACTGGTTGCAGTAAGCTACCCAATCCGGATGCAGCGTTACATTTAAGCGAATACCAACCTTGGCTAGATCGAGCGCGAGCCGCTGATAAATGGCCCCTGGATCGAGCTGCGCAGACCCCGCTTGCGCCGCAATGACATCCAAAACCAAGCCATCGTTTGCCCCTGCCTCGGCCAAGAGCTCCCTTGCCCGCTCGGGATTGTAGACATAGCGATTTGCTGCATGCGGGTCATGAGCAGGGGAGCCTGGAGATAGCGCACTATGCGCCGGAACAGCCGCCCCCGGAAATAACTCAGCGCATAATGACTCTCTATCAATAGCGTACGCAATTGCCTGCCGAACGCGCAAATCTGCGATAAGCGGATCGTGCAAGTTAAATACCAGATACCAGAGATATGGTGGGTTAAATGAGGGCACGGTGAACCCTAGCGCCGCCAGTTCCTCAAGGTCAGCGCCCTCTAAGCTATAGGCGACATCCACCTTCCCCTCAACCAATGCCCGGACGCGAGCCTTGCGGTCAGGAAAAGGTAGGAACCGGATCCCTTCTATCTGTGGCGGGCCGGCCCAGTAGTCATCGTTCCGCCGCAGCTCTACCGCAGACCCTCCATCCGTCTCAAAACGAGAATGAAACCGGAACGCACCGGTACCAGGAGCTTTGTCGGCACAACCATCAGGACCGAGTTTGCGAATGGCCGCCGGACTAATCAGCGACTGAGCACCGGGTGCGTCTTCTTGGGTCATGTAACGCAGAAATTCAGGAAACGGCTCGGAAAACTTGAACTCTACGGTCATCGAGTCTAAAGCGCGAACTTTTTCAATGAGGCCAACGCCCATGCGATTGAAGTCCGCAACAACCGGAGAGAAAAAGGGCGAGGTTGCGCAACACATTCTCTCGTAGTTGATAACTACAGCCTCCGCGTCGAGTGGACACCCATCATGAAAACGAACCCCTTCTCTGATTCGAAAAGTATAACGACGGGCGTCTGGTGACGTTATGCAATGGGTCGCTAGTCGCGGAACGAGGCTGGTGGGCGCGCCGTCCGAAGCGGGTAACTCTCCGAAGTCATCTTCAAACAGGCTTTCATGTGTTTGATGAACCACGCGGCCTGTATTCCAACCCCCGAATGATCGGGGCGGATCGACCTCGTCCACAGCCCAGTCAAGCGCAACGCGCAAAATCTTGTCTTCATTCATATGGGTGCGTCCTAATTAGCATTGTCAAGTTGCAAATAGCCGACCGTGCTCACGAGCGTGGCGCATAGTTGCTATGTCTAGCCCCACAGCGGCGCCACCTTCCATCTCATCCGGGCGAGTTACAAGCGCGATCTCTGCCGCTGCGATAATTTGCGTGGAAAGAGCTACCATCATTCCTTGGGCCGCCGTGGCCGAAAGCACATCCAGGCGAACGGCTGCCGAAAGAATCATCGTAGCCACACCTCTCAGCTCAGCTAGCACAGCATTCTCACGGCTAACCCCCATTGCCGCCGCCAGGGCTCCTGATATGACCGCTAGATGACCCGGCGTAACCTTGCCCGCCACCGCGGTAGCGTATTCCGCCAACATCGGGTCTGCATGAAGTGACGGTGCTAACACCGCTAGGCGACTTCCACAGCGACGTGAGGCCACCTGTGCTGGAGCCGTCAACTTCAGTAGGTCAAGCCGCGCATCTACTGCTTTCAGATCCTCTAAGTTCCGATCCACAAATGCCGTATGAGCCAACGCGGTCCCCGCACCGTCTGCGCGGGCGCTGCCATGAATCAAGGCCGAGACGATCATTTCACGGAGCGCGTCTGGCGTGGTCACGCGCTTATCCCGAAGCATTCGCTCAAGGCCGAACGCATGGGCGTGCCTGCCTATCGGCAGCGCGGAGTCGGCAAGTTGCATAAGGGACAACAATGGGCCAGCGCGCACGGCTAGGTTGCCTTCAAGCATCGTCAGAATTAGCGACGGGGTGATGGTGCTCGTGTGCAGCCCCCACACCATTTGGAGGTCTTGCAGCCGCAAAAGGTCTTTCTTCAAAGCGTATCGTTAGCTCACGCAATCCGAGGGCCTGGACCGATCTCGCAACAAGATCAGGCGTATCGGTCACCGGTACAAGGATCTCATTACCGTGTAGCTCCGCAGGACTGTGACGGTTCCCAAGAGCGTGGCCAATCCGGAACACCGCCTCAGGGCCCAGCTCGTTGAGCGAGATTACCATTACCAGTTCGGGGCGGCGGGAGACGACCAATATACACATCCCATCATCATGCAGAACTGCGCCGTCAAACATCCAGCTCACACGGGGCAGCTCGATGCCTAGATCTACGCCCCCCTCGCTGCAAGTGCGTAACCGGCGGCGACCCGCGTCGGCCGACGCAATCCATACACGGTCCGTCTGACGACCGGAAAAATCCTGGTCGTTGACGTGGCCCAGAATATTATTTACTAAAAGCATTATCCCTCTTCATTTTCTTAGTAGTGGAGCGGGACGGCCGCGCATGTGGCGACGGGCGACATCCCAAGCCACCTGCGTCGCCATCCGAAGATTTGGCGCATCGTCAGCTAGAAAACGTCCCACCGCACCATAGCCTGAGGCTAACGCAGCTGCACCACCATACACACCCGGTAAGGACGCCAACCGTCGACTGATAAGAGTCGCCAATTCCTCATGGTCGCCCTGTTGGGACAACGCGAATATGGTCCCAACAAAACCACTCGACGCTAACGCCCCCTCTAAGGCCGGACTCGCCTCCCCAGGACGGAAACTCGAAGCGTCAAGAAGCACAGGGCGTGCGCTAAAACTGACTTGAAGGCGCGTCGAGAAGCTTCGATAAAGGTGCTCCTCGCCTCTCGCCACCCGGCCAGCCGCGAAACTCTCCATGAAAATGGCCTCGGCTCCGTTTGCCAGTGCAATACATGTGTGCTGCCTGTGTTCCGCTTGCGCATGCGGGATTATCATATCCGGGATGTACTCGAAGAAGGCTCCTTCGCTCAGCTCGATCATGGTCGTCTGTATCGATAGCGCTTCACCTTGCAGGCGTGTTGCGGACGGTGTTGAGAGACAAAGTTCAGCGCTAGCCTCAAGGTGTACGGCAACATGCAGGCGATCACCGCCAAACACTGATCCTGCCGCGTTTTGCACGTATATTAGCGCACCAGATTCTGACTCCATGGGCAAAACGGCGGTAGTCGTCAACGGGTAGCGCTGTTGTCGTGCAGCAAGTCGCGTTCGACCATGTCGATCACGAGCAAAGCGCAACGACAGCACTCCGTCGCCCATCAGGGTTTCCGCCCAAACAGCGCGCTATGGACAATTTGTTCAAAAACGAGCTGCACACCCTCGCCTTTTCGCAGATCGGTAAATACTGAAGCGCGATCGGAACGTGCTGCGGCTACGTCCGCTCTGAAGCGCGTCATATCGACATCGACATGAGGTGCCAAATCAATCTTATTGACGACTAGCAGGTCTGCCCTTAACAGGCCTAACCCATTCTTCCGAGGAATGTCGTCTCCGCCGGCAACATCAATGACGAAAGCCCACCAGTCCACGAGCTCGCTAGAAAATGTAGCGGCTAGATTATCTCCCCCGCTTTCGATGAGAATCACGTCAGGCTGAAAGCGCTGCTCCAGCCAAGCTGCTGCCTCAAGATTTACCGAAGGGTCCTCGCGGATAGCAGTATGCGGGCAAGCCCCGCTTTCAACCCCAAGAACACGCTCAGGATCGATGAGGCCGGAGCGCTGAACACGTTCTGCGTCCTCGTGAGTAACCAGATCATTAGTGATCACGGCGACAGAGATTCCTCGCGCGGCGAACAAGGGGAGCAATCGCTCGACCAGGCGCGTCTTGCCACTGCCTACCGGCCCTCCGAAACCTAAACGCACTGCAGTCAAAGGTTTGCACTCCTTATTTCAACATATATGATTGGCCGAGAGAGACCTGCGATGTGGGAGGGCTGTCGATGGCCTGTCCATCGATGTAAACCCGAAAGTTTTCAGGGTCGACGTCAATTTTAGGTAACACATCATTCAGCACCATATCGCGTTTAGTGAGACGGCGCGTGTCGGCCACTGGACGCAAGGTAGCTTTCAAATCGAGTCGTTGGGCCACCCCGGCTGCGATGGCAGATGGAGAGACAAAACGCACGCCGAGTGACTGCGGAGCGCGACCAAAGTACCCCCACATCGGGCGATAACGCACAGGTTCGCAGGTCATAAGAGAAGCGTTAGCCTCGCCCAAGGGAGCCCAGACAGGGAAGCCAGATTTCAATACTAGTTCCGGTTTGATGCCAAAGCTGTCCGGCTTCCAAAAAATAAGGTCTGCGAGCTTTCCAGGCTCAATCGAGCCCACTTCATCTGCGATGCCGAACATAAGGGCAGGATTGGTAGTATATTTGGCGATATAGCGACGAATTCGGAAATTGTCCGCACCGCTGCCGCTATCCTCGGGCAAAGCGCCCCGTAACTCGCGCATGGTGTCAGCAAGCTGCCAACAGCGAGCGATGGTTTCACCGATGCGCCCCATCCCCTGGCTGTCGGAACCGATCGCGCTGATCGCTCCCATGTCGTGCAGAACGTCTTCGGCGCCAATGGTTTCTTTTCGAATCCGACTTTCCGCAAACGCCACGTCCTCAGGCAAACGTGGATTGAGATGATGGCTCGTCATCGCCATGTCGAAATGTTCATCAAACGTGTTGATGGTGAATGGATTCGTAGGGTTCGTAGATGAGGGCAGTACATTCGATATGCCGCACATGCGGATGATGTCTGGCGCGTGCCCACCCCCGGCGCCCTCGACGTGATAGGCGTGAATGCACCGTCCGGCCATGGCGCGCAGAGTGTGCTCTACAAATCCTGATTCGTTCAGAGTGTCTGCGTGCAAGTGGATCTGCCCACCGCCGATCTCCGCGGCCTTCAAGGCGGCATCGATGATGGCCGGAGTCGCGCCCCAATCCTCATGGATTTTCAAACCCGCTGCGCCTGCAGCAAGCTGTTCGAGCAGTGGCTCGACGGCATGCGAGGCCGCTTTTGCAATGAAACCGAAGTTTATCGGAAAGGCCTCAGCTGCTTGGAGCATTAGCCCCAGGTTAGTTGTGCCTGTCGACGCAATGGGAACCGTAGTGGGTCCGAGCCCTCCTCCCATCAGCGTGGTGAACCCCGCCGAAAGAGCTTCATCCACCTGTCCCGGATCAATAAAATGCACGTGGCAGTCGATTCCGCCCGCCGTAACGATATGTCCTTCCGCGGCCCGGATATCCGTGTTCACGCCCACCGTGAGCCCTGGCGTTACGCCATCCATAAGATTGGGGTCGCCAGCCTTGCCGATTCCTACGATCCGGCCATTCTTAATGCCGATGTCGGCCTTGATGATGCCCGCAACGGCGTCGATGATCAGAGCGTTGGTTATGATCAGGTCCAAAATGCCGTCGGCAGCGGTCAGCACACCGTCACAACCGGTGCCCCCTCGTACCGTCTTGCCCGCGCCAAAGACTAACTCATCGCCCCCTACACAGAAATCGCGCTCCACCTTCGCCCAAAGGCCAGTGTCGCCTAGCCGTACGCAGTCTCCTTCCGTAGGACCGTACAGTGATACATATCTAGAGCGCTCAATAGACTGAGCCATACCCTACTCCTGTAAAAAACTTTCCAACCGGATCATCGCGGCAGAGCGCACTGTTGGGTCATCCAAGGCCCCGTTCACTAGGCCTGCCAGACCATATACAACTCGGGCTCCCCCAATAGCCACCAAGTCAACCAGGCGGGTGTCTCCCGGCTCGAAGCGCACCGTGGTTGCAGCTGGGACGTCGAGCCGGAACCCGTAGGCGGCGGCACGATCGAAGCGCAGGGCTGGATTGACCTCGAAGAAGTGATAGTGCGATCCAAGCTGAATGGGCCGGTCCGCGGTGCTTTGGACACGCAAGGTCACCGTTGGCCGATCCGTATTGATTATCACCGGCTGCTCACCCAGGCGCCAGCGGGGCCGGTGAGGCGCGCCAGCGACAGTGGATTTGCCTGGGCCGATGGGGTCGTGTATGCAAACCAGCTTTTGACCGTCCGGGAAGAAACCCTCGACCATGACTGCATCGAGGCGCTCTGATACCCCTTCCATCACGTCGTCTTCAGTCAACAGCCCGGACGCGATCGAGACCATCTCGGTAACCGTACCTCCTCCGCGCGCACCTTCGCAGACGGTATCCGCAATAATCGCGCGTGCCTCGGGCTCGCTGAGTAAAAGGCCGCGCGCCTGGCGCGATCGCGCCAGTTCAGCAGCCTGGCGCAAAAGAAGTCGATCCACCTCACGGGGCAGTAAACGCATCATTCTCTTCCTGTCTTGGTCGGCCTGCTTGCGACTTTAACACCGTAGTGGCCGTTTTGGAACCATAACCACATGGTCCGTCGCGAATGCCGGTCAAACGGCCAGGTGATTCGAGAGAGTTTGGGTCGAGACAACATCCTCAACGTCCCCTTGTTCTACAATCTCGCCGAGCTTGAGCACCATAAAGCGATTAGCGACCGACAGCGCAAAGTCGAGGTTCTGCTCCACAAGCAAGACCGCAATGCCCAGCTCATCCCGTGCTCGGATAAGGACCTCGCCCATGCGGTCGACCATCGCAGGCTGCAACCCTTCACTGACTTCGTCAATAAGCATCAACTTTGGCTGGGCGATTAGGCCACGCGACATCAACAGCATCTTTTGCTCGCCCCCAGACAACGTTCCGGCCCGCTGTTTTAGGCGCTCGAGCATTCGGGGGAAAAGGGTTTCGAGAGAAGGCAGGCGCTCGTGGAAAAGCCGGTTCGAAGCTACGCCCAGCCGGAGATTCTCTTCGACCGTCAGATCGGGAAAAAGCGTGTGCTCTTGGGGGGTATGAGCCACACCGGAGCGTGCCATCATGTGCGGTCGGATGTTCGTAACATCATCCCCGTCCAGCGAGACAGTACCGCTGAACGGACTTACGAAGCCCATGATTGTTTTCAGCAGGGTGGACTTACCCATACCGTTCTTTCCTAGCACAACGACTATCTCGCCCTTGGAAACGCTCAGTGAAATGTTTCGCAGTACAGCAGCTGTGCCGTAACCACTGGTGAGCCCCTCGACGCTCAGAAGCTCTTGGTTCATGCTACCGCCTCCTTTTGTAGGCCTGTATAGGCAGCTTTAACCAAGTCCGACGCCACTACCTCTTCAACAGTCCCTTCCATCAAGATCGCACCTTGATGCAAAACGACCACTCGATTGCAGATAGCACGCACGAAGTCGAGATCATGCTCTATAAGCATAATGCACAAGCCGAATTCCTGCGTCAGGCGCGTGAGCACCGCGCCGATGGCCATGCGTTCAGGCCGGGTCAAGCCTGCAGTCGGCTCGTCAAGTAGGAGTACTGACGGCTCAGTTGCCAGCACCATCGCCAATTCCAGTCCCCGCTTCATTCCGTGCGATAAGTTGCGCGTCTCCTCCGCTAGCATCTTATCGAGGCCCGTGGTCTTCAGAATGTCTAGCGCTGGCTGGGGAAGCGAAACGGTTTCGCGCCTGTCGAACAACTTTGCACCATCGATTCGATAACGAGCCAACTGGAGGCATTCACCGACGGTTAGAGTGTCGAATAGATTTGTATTCTGGAAACTGCGTCCCACCCCAAGTCCAACGATATCTTGGGGCGATCCCCGCGCTATTTCGACGTTGTTGACTCGAACAGCACCGCCGGTGCGCTCGTTGCCATCACTAATGCAACGCATCAATGTCGTCTTACCAGCCCCGTTGGGTCCAATAATTCCTAGCAGCTCAGTGCCGTGCGCATCCAAGTTCACATCACGCAGGACCTGTAAGCTCCCATAACGACGAGATACTTGGCTCAGGCATAGGGGCGGCGCATCTCCGAAAGATGCTTGCAGCATCCGGCCCGCTGGCGCCGGGTTAAGCCTGATAGCGTGAGTTTTCGGGACATGCTTGGGCCTTAGCTTACGCCATAATGCGCCTATCAACGGCGCCAGCCCTCGGGGCAGGAGCACAATGACCAAAACAAAAGCGACGCCTGTCAAAAGCTTCCAGACAAAAGGCATAGCGCCGGATAGCCATGAGGAGATTGTATCGATCCCGATCGCCGCGAAGACCGGCCCCAGTAACGTGGCCCTCCCGCCAAGTGCGGTCCAAATAAGTAGCTCCGTGCCCAGCTGAAATCCTGCCATTTCGGGAGCAACAACATTGGAGAAAGCCGCATAGCCGAAGCCCGCTACAGACGCCACCATGCCGGCGAATACCATCAACATAGTCTTGATGCGAGAGACGGGGATACCCAGATAGGCGCTACGCTCTTCGTTCTCACGTATGGCTATGAGGACCCTACCAAAATCGCTACGCACCAAAAGCCAGCCGGCCGTAGTCGTGAGCACCAAAAAGCCCCCTGCAATCCAGAACCAAACTTTCAAGTCCCAGTAATATGTTGGGAATCCTGAAAGCCCGCTCGATGATCCCGTAAAGCTGCCTCCTGAATATATTATCTGGGTCAGCACAATGGGCAATGCTAGCGTTATTATGGAAGAATACAGAGGCGATGAACCATGAAAGAAAGCCAGCCATCCAACAGCAGCAGCAACGATTGCAGCCGTGCCAAGCGCAACAGCTAGCGCGGCAAGTGCCCATCCAGGGCCGAATCCGTAATGGGTGAAGATCAGCCCGCAGGCATAAGCTCCAATGCCAAAAAAGGCCGACTGACCGAATGTTAGAACACCCGTATACCCCCAAAGTATGTCGACAGTCATCACCACTGCCGCAACAAACAATGTACGGATCAAAATATTTGTTAGATAGACATCGAGGAAGAGCGGCGCTACAGCGATAATGGCCAAGCCTGAAAGGCACCCAATCAATGCAGCACGATGTGTGTAAGACATAGAAAGGCGATTATCAGGCACGGCTAAACCCCTTCGGCTTTAAACGCAGAATCAGTGCAGCAAGAACAACGATAGTCATGCCGCCGAGAATGGGACTAATGTAAGTGCTGACAAGGACCTGCGACCCTCCAAGTAGCAGCGAAGCGACCAACAAGCTCGGAAACGAAACGCCCGAAATCATCACTAGCATAAAGCTATTCACCAACCAAGGCAGTCCCATGTTTGGATCGACCGAGAGCAATGGGGTGATTAACGCTCCGGCTGCGCACGCTAGTCCTGCACCCAAGCCGAAAGTTATGGATCGAACATTCGCGCTATCTATACCTAAGCCCCTAGCCAGCGGTTCATTGGCAATGACTGCACGTGCATTCAATCCGAAGCGGGTGAAGCTCAACAAAGCACTAAGCGCAACTGCCAACACTATGGCAATAGCTAGCATGGCCAGCCGATATCCAGAGTATTCACTTCCAAAAACATCTATCGTACCTAGAATCGGTGAGGGCGCGAACTGCACGCCCCGCCCGAAAGTCAATGCAAATACTTGCCCGATAACAATGCCTAGTCCCCATGTGGCCAATATCGCATCCAACGGCCGATGATAAAGCGGTCTGATAATAGTTCGTTCAATCACGAGCCCCGCCAAGAGCCCCAAGATGGCCGCCGCCGGGACAGCGAGCCATGGGTTGAGGCCAGCAGCGCCGACAAGATAAGCTATGTATCCGCCAGTGGTCAAAAATGCTCCATGAGCAAAATTGATGAGCTTCATTACACCGAGGATGATCATGAGGCCCGTCGAAACCACGAACAAAATTGCGGCAGTCGTCAAAATGTCAAGCGGTAAAGCCTCCACGTTGTGTCTCCCGTTACTTGTTAGCGAATTGCGGACACTGTTCGCCCGGGTCAACTTTTGGGAACGATTTGACGAGCTGAACTGAACCATCAGCAGCGACGCGGCCCAAATACATATTGAGCGACGCATGATGTTGCTTATTCATGATGACGGAGCCGCGGGGCCCTTCCACAGTCACTTCCCCTAGCGCTTGTATAACAGCAGTAGAATCAGTCGAGCCGGCCTTTTCGACAGCCGCCGCGTACGCATATATGGCTTCGTACTGCGGCACCGACAACTCGTTCGGCGTCTCGGCGCTGCTTCCGAACTTCTTCTCGATCGCTTCAAGGAAGGCTTTATTCGCATCGGTCTCTAGGCTTGAGAGGTAAGATGCGACGATGTATATCCCCTCGGCGTTATCACCCATGCTTTTGGCTGTGCCTTCATCGAGGGCGTAGTTACCATAGGGGATCGAGATACCTGCAGCGCGCAGCTGCCTGGTGAGCGTCACGTTTGGCGCGCCGCCGGCCGTTGACGTAATCAAGGCGTCCGGATTGGCCGAACGTAGTTGAGAAATGATTGCGGTCCAATCTGATCCATCCATGGGCAAGTACGCCTCGCCCACCACACTGCCTCCTTTACTCTCGACGTACTCTCGAGTGTACTGCAGCATGCCGCGACCAAAGGCATAATCGCTGCCAATCAGGAAAAACTTCTTGGCCTTGTTCTCGGCCATAAAATGGTCGACAACCGGGGCGACCTGCTGCTCTGGCACCCAGGCATTGATGTACATCATAGGAGAGCATGAGCGCCCTTCGTAAAATGATGTGTAGATGAGGGGGACCCTGCCGCGATTGACGATTGGTAAGCCGGCATTTCTGGCAGCCGTAGTTTCCATTGCTACAATGCCGTCAACTTTCCGTTGAAAAACGAGACTGTCATAGGCGCGCTGAGCGCCTTGAGCTCCTGATCCGTCATCAGCAATTTCAAGCCGCAGCTGACGCCCCAAGACTCCCCCTTGCGAATTTATCTCCTCGACAGCTAACTCCGAGGCTTGGACGACCGAAGGTGCAACGACACTGTTTGCGCCGCTTAGACCTACTGGTATACCTATTTTTATAGGTTCGGCTGCATATGCTGAAGCTCCCACCGAGAGACCGATACCAAGTAAAAGTGTACGTACTTTCATCGCTCTGCCTCTAACTTTGCCAGGTTAATCTGGATATCTGCGCCTAAATTCTCGCCGTATACATCTGTTCGTCTATCTGTTAGCGGGTGATTGACACTGTTCCAGCTGGGTTCGCACCTAGGGTCCATATCCACTTCCCCGATGAGGATCTTTTCTTCACTTTCAGAGCACGGCCCGGCTACAGGCCAGCCTGAACGATTGATGATTACGCTATTCCCTAAGAATCGTTGCCCACGCTCAATGCCCACCCTGTCAGCGCATGCAATGACTATCGAATTACTGTGAGCCGCGGCCATATGAAGAATGTTTGCCATTATTGGGTGGCCTGCCGGTTGCTCTGGCATGGGCACCCAGTTGGTTGGCACACATACTATCTCTGCACCTTGGCAGGCCGACAGACGAAACATCTCAGGGAACCAACCGTCGTAGCAAATAACGACACTGATCCGGCCCACTAGAGTATCGAACACGGGTAGACCACGATCGCCCGGCTTGAAATAGAGCTTCTCATCTGCCCATAGGTGAAGCTTGCGGTAAACCCCTAGCACGCCTGAAGGGTCGATGATAACTGCGCTGTTATAGAGACAATTTCCGTCGCGCTCTACTAGCCCGGCAACGATTGTCACTTCTAGCCGGCGAGCTGCTTCGACCCAGGCATTAGTAGTAGGCCCTTCAGGCACACGCTCGGATAATGCGAGAGTTTCTTCCCGCGACTGAAAGATATAGCCGGTGCTGCATAACTCTGGCAAAACTATCAAGCGAGCGCCGTAGCCGGCAGCCTGCTCAATCAGGTCGATGCTGCGTGTGACGTTGTGCTCGACCTCGCCAAACTTTGGTTCAAACTGGATGCAGGCAATTTTCAACTTTTGTGGGCTCTGGTCGGGACCAGAGTGACCAAGGGGACTAAGCATCAGATCAGCTCCTCCGACTGGTCGCGCGCCGAAATAGCGCACTACAAAACCAGAACACAACCGCTACCGCTTCATAAGGTATATTTGATTTCCGGGATGATCGATGAATATTTCGCCAACCGATATATCAAACGAATCAGAACGATAGCTGCGCGTTCCTGACATAAGCAACGGGCGTGCCACCCTGGTAAGCGAATTAAAAATCCTTGGTTTTTTGGGCCTTTACGACCGAAAGTACGGGAAACGATACGCTGTTTCGATTGCGCCTTCCTCGGTAGCCGCACCGATTTAGGTCAAGCGACGCACCGCAGTGGCACATTGATGGGAAAGGTTGCGTTCAGAAGATGCACGGCGTACGACCTCTACCGCATCTTGCGCGAGGAGCTGGGCTAACGGCAGCGCCGTCGCCAGTTTTCCTTTGGAAGGTGCGAATAAGCAGGTCATTTCTTCCCAAGCTGACTCGCTGATTA
>NZ_JUMS01000085.1:0-2962 GCF_001059415.1 Enterobacter sp. 940_PEND | reverse complement strand
GGGCATTATCTGAACATAAAACACTATCAGTAAGTTGGAGTCATTACCACAATTTCATCCTTATATTAAGGTGATGATAAATATCTTTGCTTTTGCCATCCTGATGTTAATGAATCAGGGTAGTGCGACAGCGACGGTCATGGGGTTTTCCGTTGATAACGCCTGCGGTATGCCACGCTATGTTCCGGTGAACCCTTCATCAGCGTCACATAGTTTTCAACAAGGTCGATGTGCGGTAAATTTACAGTCGACGTTTTACGTCCCGGTTTCAGGCTATTATACTGTTGGACTGATGGTTACATCGAGTAGTGGAAGTGGAACAGCTATTTACGCGAACCGTGTAAACTATATTGATGCCTCAAAATCCTTAAACAGTCAGGATGTGAATCCTGGATCAAGGGAAGGAGGCGGCACGGGTATACAATCTTTTGACGCCTGCGATATATTAAAAGCCCCGGATGGAAAGGTTTATTATCTTAACACTTACGGAAAATGTACCGGGCAAAAACTTCCGCCAACCCCCGTGGTAAATACCTCCTGTACCATCAACAGCGGTAACGCCTTAAGCGTCTCGTTAGGCTCGTTAGATCGCGCCACACTACCCACCACACCCAGTTCAGGTAGCGCGAAGCACATAAAGATCCCTGTAAGTTGCACAGGTGGAGACGTCACCGTCTCAATGAATATCACCTATACGGCGATTACCATTGGCAGCACGCAGGCAGTAAAAACCTCAGCAAATGGGGTAGGCACGGCGATTATTTATAACAACGCTGCCGTATCTCCAACCAGCAAAGCCACAATTAACCTGAAAAGCGGATCGAATACGGTCGACCTCGGTTTTCAGGCTATCCGTGATTCAGCGGTGGCGGTGAAAGATATTCCCACCGGCGCGTTCACCGCCAGCGCGGTCATGGTCATGACCCAACAGTAATGCCCAAATAATCCTGCTTTCCTTTAACGGGGCGGAAATTATTTCCGCCCCGATTTTTATGAAAATAGTCATGTTAAATATAAACTGTAATTATCATTCACCGCGCCGCGGTCTACTTTTTATCGCTGGCGTCTGGTTATGCGGTGGTCTGCTCTGGCTATTACCGAATCAGGGGGGCTCCGGACTGGCGTTACCCCAAAATCTGCTGGCCTGGTGCGCGATGGCGCTCATGGTGCTGTGGGGTTCACTCACCGAACGAAGGATGAAATTTATTTATCCTGCTGGCACCCAACTGATTATAACGGGAGCCATTCTCTGGTCACTGCCGCTGCTATGGTCGCCGTCTTCCGCCTGGCAGTGGAACGCCGCGACGAAAGTGATGGCGCTGTGGGGGCTGCTCATCGTCTGGCTGGAACTGCTTAAAAGCCCCATAACGCCCATTATCAGACGTCACTGGCTGCTGATTATGGTGATATCGGCCTTTTTACAGACCATTTTCTGTCTGTATCAATTGACTGATATGGCGACACTGCCCGGCGGACGCCCGTACGGCATCTTCCAGCAGGTAAACGTTCTGGCTTCTTTTTTAGCCACCGGCACGGTTTGTGCCCTTTGGCTTAATACAACGGCGCGCCAGAAGTGGGTAACGCGTTTCTGTTCCCTGTCACTGGTTATGCTACCGGCCATGCTGGTGTTGTTGCAAAGCCGGGCAGGTTATCTTGGCGCTATCCTGGGCTGCCTGCTCGTGCTGGTAGCAGCAAACAAAACGCGCCGTCACCACGGCTATGTTTCTCTGTTGCTGATGTTAGCGGGTATCGTTCTGGGTCTTGTCGCGCTTCATGTTGGTCCACGGTTATTTCCTGGTTTTGCGCCTGGCGTGGTTGATAAAGGTGATTCCGATAGTCAACGCTGGTATATATTGCAATTGACCTGGCAGCTAATCCAGAACCATCCTGTCATCGGCAATGGCTACGGCAGTTTTGAAGCATTACTCGCCCAATTGGCGCAACAGGCGACTCGAGGACTGGAAAGCAAAACGATTCTCTATCCACACAATGAATTTTTCTATACCTGGATGGAAGGGGGGCTCGTTGCCGTCGCGGGTGTGATTCTGATGATCGGCGGCATGCTGAAAAGGCTGTGGAGTCGGGGAGGGCGTCGATGGATTGGTCTGGCGATGTTATTACCCATTGCGCTACACATGAATCTGGAGTATCCGCTCTATCAATCAGTGACGCATGGTCTGGCTCTTGTCATCCTGCTGGGAATTAACGGCCCAACAGCGACGCCGGTGAAAAATGCCGCTCAGGGCAACATGATGACGTTCAACAGAATTGTACGCGTTTTGGCCGCGGGTGCCGTTTTGATATTTATGGCAACCGGTGTCGTAACCGAAGTGCAAATGACCACTATTGAGCAACATGGGCTTGCACCGCTTGCCAGGGATGAAAGCACGGCTGTTGGAACATTACTCAATCCCTGGAGTCAACATGACAGGCTGGATTTTGACCGCCACGTTGCGCTGCTGCTGCGGTTCAATTTGACAAGAGATCCTGATTTATTAACTCGCTTCCAGTCCTGGGCCGAGCACTATAGGAAGGTTCACAATAGCCCTGATGTCAACTTCAGCCTGATGATGATCTACAGGGCGCAAAACAGCGAAAACGCTAAAGAGATATGTATGCAAAGCAACGCACTGTGGCCAGAGGATATCCGCTTTACGTGCGTGAAATTATAGCGTCGCAATGAAAGGGTAAAAGCACGGATACAACAATCGCATTCAGCCTGCACTGATAATCCGGCGGTGCGCATCCGCCGATCTTCCTGATAAGTCGCACTGATTTTATCGAATGGCTTCTGTTTGCAGCACGACATGCTAATGACATCTCTGTCATTTAAATATTTATTCTCAGTGTTGGGGATCCGGAATTATTTTCTCCAGTCTGGGTAGGGATAAAATAAAACGCGTCGAGCGTACATCCGATTCCACATGCACTCTTCCGTGATGTGCTTCCACGATTGACTTCA
>NZ_JUMS01000084.1:0-22244 GCF_001059415.1 Enterobacter sp. 940_PEND | reverse complement strand
AGGGCTGGGGTGAGGGGGAACATACGGCTGTGGAGGTTATTCCGTTCACTTTATGTTGAGGGCCTTGCTGAAGGCCCCCAGTGAATCTGTAAGCAGCGTCAAATTACCGGGAGCCACCAGCCATTGTGATAAAGGGGAAGGGGCGTTAGCTGAAATCACCCTGCTGGCGCGCCACCAGCGTCAGAATGGAGTAGAGCGCCACGGCCTGCTGGTGCTGGTTGAAAATCTCAACTGCCCATTCCACCACGCCGGTCGGTTTTTCCTCCCCGGTACGCTGTTTCTTCAGCGTTTTACGTTTGCAGGTCAGACGCACCTGTATGGTATCGCCCGGCTTAACCGGCTCGATAAAGCGCAGGTTCTCCATGCCGTAGTTAGCAATAACCGGCCCGACGCCCGCATCAACAAACAGTCCCGCTGCGGCGGAGATCAAGAAGTAGCCGTGCACCACGCGCTCGCCAAAGATCGACTCTGCCGCGGCGATCTTGTCCATATGGGCGTAGAAGTGGTCCCCGCTCAGGCAGGCAAAGTTCACAATGTCCGCTTCCGTGAGGGTGCGGCGCGGCGTCAGCAGGCTATCGCCCGGCTGCAGCTCCTCAAAGTATTTGCGGAACGGATGCACGCGATCTTCCTGAACCGCTGCGCCACGCACCCACTGTTTGCCAATGGCCGCCAGCATCGTCGGGCTGCCCTGAATCGCGGTGCGCTGCAGGTAGTGCTTTACCGCGCGCAGGCCGCCCAGCTCTTCGCCGCCGCCCGCGCGGCCCGGGCCGCCGTGCACCAGCTGAGGCAGCGGGGAGCCGTGGCCGGTAGACTCTTTTGATGATTCCTCGTTAAGGATCTGAATGCGCCCGTGGGCGCGCGCCGCGCCGGCAATAAACTCGCGGGCAATCGCCGAATCGGCGGTGACCAGCGTACCCGCCAGGCTGCCGCCGCCCGCGCGGGCAAGCTGCATCGCGTGGCGTGCGTTGCGATACGGCATCAGCGTCGCAACCGGGCCGAAGGCTTCGGTTGAGTGCACCGCCGGGGTTTCGTCCGGCTGCGGGCAGAACAGCAGGGTCGGTGGGAAGAACGCCCCCGGGGCCTGCAGATCCGCTTTGCCGCCCAGACGGATCTGGCAGCCTGCGGCGATCAGCCGATCCACTTTCTCCTGCACGTCCGCGCGCTGTTCGGCGTTGACCAGCGCACCCATCTTCACCCCTTCCTGCGCCGGGTCGCCCACCACCACTTTTTCCAGGCGTGCAATCAGCGCCTTGGTCACGGCGTCAATCTGGCTCTGCGGGACGATAATGCGGCGAATGGCCGTACATTTCTGCCCGGCTTTGGCGGTCATCTCGCGCACCACTTCCCGGATGAACAGGGCAAATTCCGGCTGCTCCGGCGTGACGTCTTCCCCCAGCACGCAGCAGTTAAGGGAGTCGGCTTCCATCGTGAACGGAATGGCATTCGCCACAATATTCGGGTGCACGCGCAGGCTTTGCCCTGTACTGGCGGAGCCGGTAAAGGTCACCACGTCCTGGCTGTCGAGCTGGTCGAGCAGATCCCCCGCGCCGCCGCAGATCAGGCTGATGGCGCCGTCCGGCACCAGCCCGCTGTCCACGATGGATTTCACCATCGCCAGCGTCACCTGCGCGGTCGCGGTAGCGGGTTTGATGATGGCGGGCATGCCGGCAAGCCAGGTCGGCGCCAGCTTTTCCAGCATGCCCCAGCAGGGGAAGTTGAAGGCGTTGATGTGAACCGCCACGCCGGATTTGGAGGTGAGGACATGGCGCGCCGCAAAGCCGCCTTCTTTCGACAGCGGGATTAACTCATCTTCCGGCCACAGCGTGTCATCCGGCAGCTCGCGGCTGCCCAAGCTGGCGTAAGTGAAGAGAGTGCCGATGCCGCCTTCAATATCCACCCAGCTGTCCGCCTTCGTCGCGCCCGTCTGGGCTGAAAGGGCATAAAACGTCTCTTTCTCGCTAAGCAGGTGCTTTGCCACCGCCTTCAGCATGGCCGCACGTTCGATAAAGGTCATCTCGTGAAGCGCTTCACCGCCGCGCTCAATCGCATAGCGACGGGTGGCCGCCATGTCCAGCCCTTCGCTGGTCACGCTCCACAGGGCTTCGCCACTGATGGCGTGATGAATAGTGCGTTCGCGGCCCCGGCCAGACTGCCAGGTACCGGACACGAAGCTGGCTAACTGCTGCATCGTTTATCTCCAAGTGTTACGTAATTTACTCATTAATAGTTTGATCGTGAATCATAAAAATCAAGCTGAGTTTTTAATGAATTGTTAACGTTGTGATCTGGCCGGATGAATCTCACCGCTTGAAGGCGCTTTATGAAAGGTCTGAGACAAAAGCCTTGCGAGCAACATCACAAAACCAGGAAACAATTCTTGGGGTTATATTTAACCTTTGTGTAACTTTTAAAAAACAAAGTGATTCAACATTACGCTTTAATTTGCAAACTAACGAATCATAAAGGTGACGACGTGACGCAAGAACAACGGTTTGAGCAGCGCATAGCGCAGGAGACGGCGATTGAGCCTCAGGACTGGATGCCTGACGCCTACCGTAAGACGTTGATCCGTCAGATTGGTCAGCATGCGCACTCCGAAATTGTCGGCATGCTGCCGGAAGGGAACTGGATCGCCCGCGCGCCGACGCTGCGCCGAAAAGCGATCCTGCTGGCGAAAGTGCAGGACGAAGCCGGGCACGGGCTCTACCTCTACAGCGCGGCGGAAACGCTGGGCTGCGCGCGGGAAGACATCTACCAGAAGATGCTCGACGGCAGGATGAAATACTCCTCCATCTTCAACTATCCGACCCTGAGCTGGGCCGATATCGGCGTGATCGGCTGGCTGGTAGATGGCGCGGCCATCGTCAACCAGGTGGCGCTGTGCCGCACCTCCTACGGCCCGTATGCCCGCGCGATGGTGAAAATCTGTAAAGAAGAGAGCTTCCACCAGCGCCAGGGCTTTGAGGCCTGCATGGCGCTGGCGCAGGGCAGCGAGGCCCAACGTCAGATGCTGCAGGACGCCATCAACCGCTTCTGGTGGCCGGCTCTGATGATGTTCGGGCCGAACGACGACAACTCGCCGAACAGCGCCCGCAGCCTGGCCTGGAAAATCAAACGCTTCGGCAATGACGAGCTTCGCCAGCGCTTTGTCGACAACACGGTGCCGCAGGTGGAGATGCTGGGCATGACGGTGCCGGATCCCGACCTGCGATTTGATGAAGAGAGCGGTCATTATCGCTTCGGCGAGATTGACTGGCAGGAGTTTGACGAGGTCATTAACGGGCGCGGCATCTGCAACCACGAGCGCCTGGCCGCGAAACGTAAAGCCTGGGAAGAGGGGGCGTGGGTGCGCGAAGCCGCACTGGCGCACGCGGATAAACAACACGCCCGCAAAGTGGCTTAAGAGGAATCACGATGAGCAACGTCTACTGGCCGCTGTACGAAGTGTTCGTACGCAGCAAACAAGGATTATCCCACCGTCACGTGGGCAGTCTGCATGCCGCCGACGATCGCATGGCGCTGGAAAATGCGCGCGACGCCTACACCCGCCGCAGCGAAGGGTGTTCTATCTGGGTGGTTAAGGCGAGCGAGATTGTCGCCTCCCAGCCGGAAGAGAGCGGTGAGTTCTTCGACCCGGCGGAAAGCAAGGTTTACCGCCACCCGACGTTCTACACCATCCCCGACGGCATCGAGCATATGTGAGGCAAAGAATGAATTCAGTGACTGCCTATGCCCTGCGTCTGGGCGACAACGGTCTGGTGCTTTCCCAGCGTCTCGGCGCCTGGTGCGGCCACGCGCCGGAGCTGGAAATTGACCTCGCGCTCGCCAATATCGGCCTCGACCTGCTGGGGCAGGCGCGCAATTTCCTGACCTATGCCGCGGAGCGGGAAGGCCAGGGCGATGAAGACACGCTGGCGTTTGGCCGCGACGAGCGCCAGTTCCGCAACGTCCTGCTGGTGGAGCAGCCGAACGGCAGCTTCGCCGACACCATTGCCCGCCAGTATCTGATGGATGCCTGGAACGTGGCGCTGTACGAACGGCTGACCCAAAGCAGCGACGGCCAGCTTGCGGCCATCGCCGCCAAAGCGGTTAAAGAGGCGCGCTACCACCTGCGCTTCAGCCGCGGCTGGCTGGTGCGTCTGGGCGACGGGACCGAAACGTCCGCGCAAAAAATGCAGCAGGCTATCGACAATCTGTGGCGTTTTACGGCGGAGCTGTTCGAAGCCGATGACGTCGAGCTGGCGCTGATTGACTCCGGCGTGACGGTTGACCCGCGCGTCCTGCGCCAGCCGTGGGAAAGCGAAGTGTTTGCCGGTCTGAATGAAGCCTGCCTGCAGGTTCCCGCAGAGGTGGCGTACCGCACCGGGGGCAAGAGGGGGCTGCATACCGAACATCTGGGCCCGATGCTGGCGGAAATGCAGTATCTCCAGCGCGCGTATCCCGGTCAGCAGTGGTAAAGGAGAACGCTATGCAACGCCTCGTCGACATCGCGCCTGCACAAATCCCGCAGATCTGGGCGCTGTTAAGCCAGATCCCCGATCCGGAAGTGCCGGTATTAACCATCACCGATTTAGGCATGGTGCGCAGCGTGAAGGCGCAGGGGGAAGGCTGGGTCATTGGCTTCACGCCAACCTACTCGGGCTGTCCGGCTACGGAACACCTGCTGGGGGCGATCCGCGACGCGATGACCGCGAACGGGTTTACCCCGGTGCACATTGTGCTCCAGCTTGAACCCGCCTGGACCACCGACTGGATGACCGCCGACGCGCGCGAGCGCCTGCGGGCGTACGGCATCAGCCCGCCCGTGGGGCATAGCTGCCACGCGCACGCGCCTGTGGAGGTGAGCTGCCCGCGCTGCGCCAGCACCGACACCTCGCTTATCAGTGAATTTGGTTCGACGGCCTGCAAAGCGCTCTACCGCTGCAACACCTGCCGCGAGCCCTTCGACTATTTCAAATGTATTTGAGGCTGCCATGACAACGTTTCATTCATTAACAGTGGCAAAAGTGGAACCCGAAACCCGCGACGCGGTGACCATTACCTTTGCGGTGCCGCAGGCGCTGCAGGAGGCCTACCGCTTCCGTCCCGGCCAGCACCTGACGTTAAAAACGAAGCTTGACGGGGACGAGCTGCGCCGCTGCTACTCCATCTGTCGGAGTACCGCCCCGGGCGAAATCAGCGTGGCGGTCAAAGCCATCGACGGCGGGCGCTTTTCCCGCTACGCCCGGGATGAGATCAAAGCGGGCATGGCCCTGGAGGTGATGGTTCCTCAGGGGCAGTTTGGCTACCAGCCGCGGGCTGAACGTGAAGGCCACTATCTGGCGATTGCGGCAGGCTCCGGGATCACCCCGATGCTGGCGATTATCTCCGCTACGCTGGCGACCGAACCCAACAGCCAGTTCACCCTGATCTACGGCAACCGCAGCAGCCAGAGCATGATGTTCCGCCAGGCGCTGGCGGACCTGAAAGACAAGTACACGCAGCGGCTGCAGCTGGTCTCCATCTTCAGCCAGGAGCGGCTGGACAGCGATCTGCTTTACGGCCGCATCGACGGGGAAAAGCTGCAGGCGCTGGCGAAAACCCTGATTAACTTCCGCCAGTACGACGAGGCGTTTATCTGCGGCCCGTCGGCGATGATGGACGACGCCGAAGCGACGCTGAAAGCGCTGGGGATGCCGGACAAATCCATTCACCTTGAGCGCTTTAACACCCCGGGGACCACCGCTAAACGCGCGGTGCACGTCCAGGCGGAAGGACAGAAAGTGACCTTGCGCCAGGACGGGCGCGATCGTGAAATCACCCTGACGGCGGACGACGAAAGCATCCTGGATGCCGCCCTGCGTCAGGGGGCGGATCTTCCGTATGCCTGCAAGGGCGGCGTGTGCGCCACCTGTAAATGCAAAGTGCTGCGCGGGAAGGTGGATATGGCGACCAACTACAGCCTGGAGCCGGACGAGCTGGCCGCCGGATACGTGCTGAGCTGCCAGTCGCTGCCGTTAACCGCCGACGTGATTGTCGACTTCGACGCGAAGGGGATGGCATGAGCGAACTGACTGTTACCCGTCATGGCCGCGTGCTGCAGCTGACGCTAAACCGTCCGGCGGCGCGCAACGCCCTCAATAACGCGCTGTTGACGCAGCTTGCGGAACAGCTGGAGGCCGCGGCTTCTGACATCGAGATTTCCGTCTGCGTGATTTACGGCAGCGAGCGCTGCTTTGCCGCCGGGGCCGATCTCAACGAAATGGCTGAGAAAGACCTGCCCGCCACGCTGAACGATATTCGCCCGCAGCTGTGGGCGCGGATTAACGCTTTTCCTAAACCGCTGATTGCCGCCGTGAACGGCTTCGCGCTGGGCGCAGGCTGCGAGCTGGCGCTGCTGTGCGACGCGATCGTTGCTGGCGATAACGCCCGTTTCGGCCAGCCGGAAATTACGCTGGGCATTATGCCCGGCGCGGGCGGTACCCAGCGTCTTATCCGCAGCGTCGGTAAATCGCTCGCCAGCAAAATGGTGCTGACCGGCGAGAGTATCTCCGCGCAGCAGGCGCTGAGCGCCGGGCTGGTGAGCGACGTCTTCCCGCCAGCGCTGACGCTGGAGTATGCCCTGAAGCAGGCGGCGCTGATGGCGCGCCACTCTCCGCTGGCGCTGCAGGCGGCGAAACAGGCGCTGCGCCAGTCTCAGGAGGTGCCGCTCCAGGCCGGTCTGGCCCAGGAGCGTCAGCTGTTTACGCTGCTTTCTGCCACCGAAGATCGCCGCGAAGGCATCGACGCCTTCTTACAAAAACGCACCCCCGACTTTAAAGGACGCTAATTGTGGAATGTATTCTCAGTCATGTTGAGCAGGGCGTAATGACCATTACGCTGAACCGTCCGGAGCGTCTGAACAGCTTTAACGACGTGATGCACCAGCAGCTTGCCGAGTGCCTGAAACAGGCCGAGCGTGATGACACCGTTCGCTGCCTGCTGATCACCGGGGCGGGACGCGGCTTTTGCGCCGGTCAGGATCTGAACGACCGCAACGTCGACCCCAACGGCCCGGCGCCGGATCTGGGGATGTCCGTTGAAACCTTCTATAACCCGCTGGTGCGCCGCCTGGCAAAGCTGCCGAAACCGGTCATTTGTGCCGTTAACGGCGTGGCGGCAGGCGCGGGGGCCACGCTGGCGCTGGGGTGCGACATGGTCATTGCCGCTCGTTCCGCCAGCTTCGTGATGGCCTTCAGCAAGCTCGGCCTGGTGCCGGACTGCGGCGGCACCTGGCTGCTGCCGCGCGTGGCCGGACGCGCCCGCGCCATGGGGCTGGCGCTGCTCGGCGACAAGCTCAGCGCCGAGCAGGCGCAGGCCTGGGGGATGATCTGGCAGGTGGTGGATGACGAACAGCTCTCCACTACCGCGCAGCAGATGGCGCTGCACTTTGCGTCTCAACCGACCTTCGGGCTGGGGCTGATCAAGCAGGCGATCAACGCCGCGGAAACCAACACTCTGGACGCCCAGCTCGATCTGGAGCGCGACTATCAGCGCCTGGCCGGGCGCAGCGACGATTATCGCGAGGGCGTCAGCGCCTTCCTGGCGAAGCGCGCGCCGAACTTTACGGGGAAATAAGATGCTGAACATACGGACTGTCGCCGTGATTGGCAGCGGCACGATGGGCGCAGGGATTGCCGAAGTCGCCGCCAGCCATGGGCATCAGGTGCTGATCTACGACATCTCCAGCGACGCGATATCGCGGGCCATCGACGGGATCCGCCAGCGTCTGGCCTCCCGGGTGACGCGCGGAAAACTCTCCGCCGATGCCGGGAGCCAGATCCTCGCCCGGCTGCTTCCGGTCACGGATATCGAGGCGCTCGCCGCGGCCGATCTGGTCATAGAAGCGGCCTCCGAGCGTCTGGAGGTGAAAAAGGCGCTGTTTGCTCAGCTGGCTGAGATCTGCCTGCCGCAGACGGTGCTGACCAGCAATACCTCTTCCATCTCCGTCACGGCGATTGCGGCGGACGTCCACCACCCGGAGCGCGTCGCAGGGCTGCACTTCTTTAACCCGGCGCCGGTGATGAAGCTGGTGGAGGTGGTCAGCGGGCTGGCGACCTCTCCGGAAGTAGCCGACGCGCTGTGCGAGCTGGCGCTGAACTGGGGTAAACAGCCCGTTCGCTGCCAGTCAACGCCGGGATTTATCGTCAACCGCGTCGCCCGTCCATTCTATTCCGAGGCCTGGCGCGCGCTGGAAGAGCAGGTCGCCCCGCCGGAGGTGATTGATGCCGCCCTGCGCGACGGCGGCGGTTTCCCGATGGGGCCGCTGGAGCTGACCGACATGATTGGTCAGGACGTGAATTTCGCGGTGACCTGCTCGGTATTTAACGCCTTCTGGCAGGAGCGTCGTTTTCTGCCTTCGCTGGTGCAGCAGGAGCTGGTGCTGGCGGGAAGGCTGGGCAAAAAGAGCGGGAAGGGCGTCTACGACTGGCAGGGTGACAAACCCGCCGTGCAGTGGGTGCCGGCCGTGAAAGACAGCTTCAGCCCGATGCGCGTGGAAAGAAGACGTGACGGTGTCACCGAAATTGATGATGTGTACCTGATCGAAACGCAGGGCGAAACCGCTCAGGCGCTGGCGCTGCGGCTCAACGGCCCGGTGGTAGTGGTGGACCGCATTGAGCGCGACGTGGCGGTGATTGCGTCGGCCGCCAGCAACCCGCACACCGCGACGCAAAAGGCCATCCGCTACCTGCAGCAGCAGGATAATCGGGTGGTGCAAATCGCCGATTATCCCGGCCTGCTGGTCTGGCGCACGCTGGCGATGATTGCCAACGAAGCGCTGGATGCCCTGCAAAAAGGGGTCGCCAGCGAGAAGGACATCGATACCGCCATGCGGCTGGGCGTGAACTACCCGAGCGGGCCGATCGCCTGGGGCGAACGGCTGGGCTGGCAGCGCCTGCTGACGCTGCTGGAGAACCTGCAGCGTCATTACGGCGAAGAGCGCTATCGCCCCTGTTCACTGCTGCGCCAGCGCGCGCTTCTGGAGAGTAGCTATGAGTCATAACGCCTGGCATAACGCCCGCGCGATGTACGAACGGGACGCCTGCGCGCAGGCGATGGGGATGGACATTGTCGACATGGATGAAGGCTACGCGGTGGTGACCATGATCATCACCCCGCAGATGCTTAACGGCCACCAAACCTGCCACGGCGGACAGCTTTTTTCGCTGGCAGACACCGCCTTTGCCTACGCCTGCAACAGCCAGGGGCTGGCGGCGGTAGCCTCGGGCTGCTCGATTGATTTTCTGCGTCCGTGCTTTGCCGGGGACACGCTCACCGCCACCGCGCGGGTGATGCACCAGGGCAAACTGACCGGCGTATACGACATTGAAATCCAGAACCAACAACAGAAAACCGTCGCCCTTTTTCGCGGGAAATCTCACCGCATCGGCGGCAGCGTGACAGGAGAGGCAGATGCGTGACGCATTTATTTGTGATGGCGTTCGAACCCCGGTGGGGCGCTACGGCGGCGCGCTTGCCGCAGTCCGAACTGACGATCTCGGTGCCGTGCCGCTGCGCGCGCTGCTGGCCCGCTATCCCCAGCTCGACCTCGAGCGGATTGACGACGTGATCTTCGGCTGCGCCAACCAGGCGGGGGAAGATAACCGCAACGTAGCGCGCATGTCGTCCCTGCTGGCCGGGCTGCCGCAGACGGTGTCCGGAACTACCATTAACCGCCTGTGCGGGTCGGGGCTGGACGCGATTGGTTTTGCTGCCCGCGCCATTAAGGCGGGCGATGGCGAACTGCTGATCGCGGGCGGCGTGGAGTCGATGTCGCGCGCGCCGTTTGTGATGGGCAAAGCCACCGCCGCGTTTCAGCGTCAGGCGGAAATCTTTGATACCACCATCGGCTGGCGATTTGTGAATCCGCTCATGCATCAGCAATTCGGAACTGACAGTATGCCGGAAACGGCAGAGAATGTAGCTGAATTGTTAAATATCAGCCGTGCCGATCAGGACGCGTTCGCGCTGCGCAGCCAGCAGCGTACCGCGCAGGCGCAGCAGAACGGCATTCTGGCGCAGGAGATTGTGCCGGTACCGGTGCCGGGCAAAAAAGGGGCGGTCACGGAGTTCTGCGTGGATGAACATCCGCGCGCGGACACCACGCTCGAACAGCTCGCTGGACTCAAAACGCCGTTCCGTAAGAACGGGGCGATCACGGCGGGAAATGCCTCCGGCGTCAACGACGGCGCGGCGGCGCTGATCGTCGCCAGCGAGAAGATGGCGCTGGCGCAGGGGCTAGTCCCGCGCACGCGGATCGTGGCGATGGCGACGGCGGGCGTGGAGCCACGTCTGATGGGGCTCGGCCCGGTCCCGGCCACCCGCAAGGTGCTGGAGCGCGCCGGACTCAGCATTAACGATATGGACGTTGTCGAGCTTAACGAAGCTTTCGCCTCGCAGGCGCTGGGCGTGCTGCGTCAGCTGGGCCTGCCGGATGATGCCGCGCACGTCAACCCGAACGGTGGCGCGATTGCGCTGGGCCACCCGCTGGGAATGAGCGGTGCCAGACTGGCGCTGGCCGCGAGCAACGAACTGCACCGACGCGGCGGGCGCTACGCGCTGTGTACGATGTGCATCGGTGTGGGTCAGGGCATTGCCATGATCCTTGAGCGTGTTTGAGCATAAAAACAATGTGAGTACCCTACAATGACAAATACAACAAACCTTGATCCGATTGAAACGGCCTCCCTTGACGAGTTACAGGCGCTGCAGACCGAGCGTCTGAAGTGGACGCTGCATCACGCCTATAACAACGTGCCGATGTACAAACGCAAGTTTGACGCCGCGGGCGTTCACCCTGACGATTTCAAAGAGCTGGCGGATATCCGCAAATTCCCGTGCACCACCAAGCAGGACCTGCGGGATAACTATCCGTTCGATACCTTTGCCGTGCCGATGGAGCAGGTGGTGCGCATTCACGCATCATCCGGCACCACCGGCAAACCGACCGTTGTCGGCTACACGCAGGGCGACATCGACAACTGGGCCAATCTGGTGGCCCGCTCCCTGCGCGCCGCGGGCGGCAGCGCGAAGGACAAAATTCACGTGGCATATGGCTACGGCCTGTTTACCGGCGGGCTGGGGGCGCACTACGGGGCCGAGCGTTTAGGCGCGACGGTGATCCCGATGTCCGGCGGCCAGACGGAGAAACAGGCGCAGCTGATCCGTGATTTCCAGCCGGATATGATCATGGTGACGCCGTCCTACTGCCTCAACCTGATTGAGGAGCTGGAGCGCCAGATGGGCGGCGATGCCAGCGGCTGTTCCCTGCGCGTGGGCGTCTTCGGCGCCGAGCCGTGGACGCAGGCCATGCGTCGCGAAATCGAAAAACGCTTAGGCATTACCGCGCTGGATATCTATGGCCTCTCCGAAGTAATGGGGCCGGGCGTGGCGATGGAGTGTATCGAAACCGTCGACGGCCCGACCATCTGGGAAGATCACTTCTACCCGGAGATCGTCAACCCGAACGACGGCACGCCGCTGGATGACGGTCAGCAGGGCGAACTGCTGTTCACCACGCTGACCAAAGAGGCGCTGCCGGTGATCCGCTACCGGACCCGCGACCTGACGCGCCTGCTTCCGGCAACCGCGCGCAGCATGCGCCGCATGGACCGGATCAGCGGGCGCAGTGACGACATGCTGATCATCCGCGGCGTCAACGTCTTCCCGTCGCAGCTGGAAGAGGAGATCGTCAAGTTCGAACACCTTTCTCCGCACTACCAGCTGGAGGTGAACCGTCGCGGGCATCTTGATTCACTTTCCGTGAAGGTGGAGCTGAAAGAGAGTAGCCTCACGCTGACGCACGAGCAGCGCTGTCAGGTGTGCCACCAGCTGCGCCACCGCATTAAGTCAATGGTGGGAATTTCCACCGACGTAATGATTGTTAACTGCGGCAGCATCCCGCGCTCGGAGGGCAAAGCCTGCCGGGTGTTTGACTTGCGTAAAGCTGCGGCCAACGGTTGAATTTCCCTCACCCCAGCCCTCTCCCAAAGGGAGAGGGTGTAAACAGTTCCCTCTCCCTTTGGGAGAGGGTTAGGGTGAGGGAGAAACCTCAGAATCCTGTGCTATGATTCATCCAGGACAAAAATAACAACAGAATGAATCACATGAATAAACTCGACGCCTTTATCCAGCACGCGGTCAGCTCCGTACCCGTCAGCGGGACCTCGCTTATCTCCTCGTTATACGGTGACGCGCTTTCCCATCGCGGCGGTGAGATTTGGCTCGGTAGCCTGGCCGCCCTGCTGGAAGGCATGGGGTTTGGCGAGCGCTTCGTGCGCACCGCGCTGTTTCGCCTCAACAAAGAGGGCTGGCTGGACGTTTCCCGCATCGGGCGGCGCAGCTTTTACCGCCTGAGCGACAAGGGGCTTCGCCTGACGCGTCGCGCGGAGAATAAGATTTACCGCGCGGAACTGCCCGCCTGGGACGGCAAATGGCTGCTGCTGCTCTCCGAAGGTCTCGATAAAACCACCCTTGCCGACGTCAAAAAACAGCTTATCTGGCAGGGGTTTGGCACGCTGGCGCCGAGCCTGATGGCCTCGCCGTCACAGCATCTGGCGGACGTGCAGTCTCTGCTTCACGATGCCGGCGTGGCGGAAAACGTGATCTTCTTTGAAGCCCACTCGCCGCTGGCGCTCTCCCGCGCCGCGCTGCGTTCGCGGGTGGAAGAGTGCTGGCAGTTAACCGAGCAAAACGCGATGTACGAGTCGTTTATCAACTCGTTCCGGCCGCTGCTGCCGCTGCTGAAAGAGGCCGCGCCCGAGGAGCTGACGCCGGAACGCTGTTTCCAGATCCAGCTGCTGCTGATTCACTTTTATCGTCGCGTGGTGCTGAAAGACCCGCTGCTGCCGGAAGAGTTGCTGCCCGCGCACTGGGCGGGGCAAAGCGCCCGACAGCTCTGCATTAATATCTATCAGCGTGTCGCTCCGGGGGCGCTGGCGTTTGTCAGCGAGAAGGGCGAAACCTCCGTGGGCGAACTGCCCGTGCCCGGCACGCTTTACTATCAACGCTTTGGTGGTCTTACAAGCGCATAAGGAGCGAAGATGCCAGTTTATCAAATTGACGGTCTGACGCCGGTCGTGCCGGACGAGAGCTATGTTCACCCGACGGCGGTGCTGATCGGGGACGTGATTCTGGGTAAAGGCGTTTATGTTGGTCCCAACGCCAGCCTGCGCGGTGATTTTGGCCGTATCGTGGTGAAAGACGGTGCCAACATTCAGGATAACTGCGTGATGCACGGCTTCCCGGATCAGGACACGGTGGTGGAAGAGGACGGGCATATCGGCCACAGCGCCATTCTCCACGGCTGCGTGATCCGCCGCAATGCGCTGGTGGGCATGAACGCGGTGGTGATGGACGGCGCGGTCATCGGTGAAAACAGCATCGTCGGCGCGGCGGCGTTCGTGAAGGCGAAAGCGGAGATGCCCGCCAACCATTTGATTATCGGCAGCCCGGCCAAAGCGATTCGCGAACTCAGCGAGCAGGAGCTGGCGTGGAAGCAGCAGGGCACGCGGGAGTATCAGGTGCTGGTGGAGCGCTGCAAGCTCACTATGCACCAGGTGGAGCCGCTGCGCGAGGCTGAGCCTGACCGGAAACGGCTGGCGTTTGATGAGAATTTAAGGCCGAAGTCGGCGGTGTAGGACGGGAAGTTCGCGCCACGGCACTAACGGGAAGATGTTACCCGCCTCATCATGCTATTAATCCTCGATACAGACTCATCACGACAGAGGACACAGAGTTATGCTGAGGGGTAAAAGAGCTGTTATCACGGGTGGCGGCGGGGGATTTGGTCAGGCGCTGTGCGTCTGGCTTGCCCGAGAGGGCGTTGAAGTGGATTTTAGCGCCCGTCGGGCGGTGGATATTCAAAAAACCTGCAGCCTCATCGCGGCTGAAGGTGGTGAGGCGAAGGGGTATCTCTGTGATTTAGCCCTGCCGGAATCCATTTCTCAGTTTTCTTCGCAGATCTTACATTCAGACAGGCCAATCGATATTTTAATTCTGAATGCTGCTCAGTGGTTGTCCGGGACAATAGACGAACATTCGAGCACAGAAATCTTCAATACCGTCAGTTCAGGCCTGACAGGTTCAATCCTGCTAACCCAGGCAATGCTTCCGGGTTTAAGACGCTCAGACAGTGCAGACATCATTGCGGTTATCTCTGCGTGCGGTATTCCGAACTTTACAGATTCGATTGCCCATCCCGCTTTTTTTGCCAGCAAACACGGGCTCAGCGGCTTTACAACGAAACTGTCAGAACACTTATCTAAAGAAAACATTCGGGTAACCGGATTATATCCGCCTGATTTTGAACTGACCGGTTTAGATGCGCATGTCGATAATCAATCAAGAATGGGGGAGCGTCTGGTGAATGGATGGTCAATCTGGGAAACGATTCGTTTTGTACTGACTCAGCCTCGAAGTTGCCATATTAGTACTATCTACTTTCAGGGGCCGACTCGCGAAGATCTTGCGCATCAGACCTGAATTTGACGGCGGGCGTTCACTACTATTGCTGATAAACGCGTTTTGGGATCCCATTAATCGCAAAGCGGCTGCCAGGGCTCTGGCTGTCTTTTTTCGCCATATCCATTAATAGCGCGATGCCAATGTAATTACTCCAGTTAAAGGTATTTTGCAGCACCACCACCGCATTGCCTTTTTCTTTGTCATAGCCGATAAAGCTGGAGTAGCCGCCGATATAGCCGACCTGATAGGTGATTTTTTCCAGGCCGATAAAGTCGGTGGTCCAGGCAATACCCTGTACTCCGTCGGGGCGTTGAATATCGGTATTTCTCACTTCGGCAAAGACGCTGTCCAGCAAGGGACTGTGCGTCGTCGATACGTGATAGCGGGCATAGGTCGCCAGATCTTCGGCGTTGCTGTACAAGCTCGCTGCCGCCACCATGTTGTTGGAAAAATGCCAGTCCGGGGTGAGCTGCCCGCGCGGGATAAATTTCGGCTGATCGCCCGCGTGGCCGAGCGCACGCTCCGGGTATCCTTTTAGCTGCTGGGGAATAAAGCTGCTGTTAGCCATTTGCAGCGGACGGAAAATATAGCGCGAGGCTAAACTCTGGATATCTTCGCCGGTTTTGTGCTTCAGGATATAGCCGATCAGGGCGTAGCCGGTATTGGAGTATTGCGGCACTTTATTCTTTGGCGCCCGCCAGTCGGCGAGGTAGCGCAGCACGTTATCGCTATCAAGCTCGCTATAGAAATTTTCGCCCGTGCTTAAATAGCCGATGAATTTTCCAAGCATCGGAACATCCATATTCTGACGCGGCAGGCCGGATGTGTGGGTTACCAGTTCAAGCAGGGTGATTTTTTGTGCATCCGCGCTAAGCGGCGTCCCCGGCGGTAGCAGTGTTGCCAGGTTATCGTTCCAGTTCAGTTGCCCTTCATTCACCAGGCACGCCACCACTTCCGCCGTGATCCCTTTGCTGAGCGAGCCGAGCGCAAACAGGGTGTCGGGCCTGACCGGATAGCGATTGACCGCATCGGTTACGCCCCAGGTGTAAAACTGCGGCGAGCCGTGATTATGGATCACCGCGACCGTCATCCCGGGAACGGATTTTTGCGCCATATAGTGACGCACCACGCTGTCAACGTCGCCATCCAGCGAATCATGGGTGAGAAGTTCCTGAGTACCTTCCGGGGAGGACATCTGTGAGAGCGTGCCACAACCGCTGAGGAGTGGGAGAGTAAGCAGAAGCCAGCGAATTTTTATTGTTATGTTCTGCATACCTGATAGCGAGTGTGGTGGTCATTAGCGCGCCAGGAATGTATCACAAATAGCCTGCCTGAATGTAAACTTTCTAAACGGCGGCGGCCCTGTTGATGGTCACCGAGACTTTACGGCCTGCTTTGAGGATTTCAGTATGACTCGCTTTTATCAACTTACCGCCACCAGCCTGGATGGCCGTGTTATCTCAATGGCCGACTATACGGGAAAGGTGGTTTTGGTCGTCAATACCGCCAGCCAGTGTGGCTTCACGCCGCAATATGCTGGCCTTGAAGCGCTATACAAGAAATACGCCGATCGAGGGTTAGCGGTGCTGGGCTTCCCCTGCAACCAGTTCGGTAAACAGGAACCCGGCGGCGCCGACGAAATCTCGAAAACATGTTACATCAACTACGGCGTGAGCTTCCCGATGTTTGAGAAGGTTGAGGTCAACGGCAATGCGGCGCACCCGCTGTTTCGTTACCTGAAAAACGAATTGCCCGGCGTGCTGGGAGGGCGTATTAAGTGGAACTTTACTAAGTTTCTGATCGGCCGCGACGGTAAACCACTCAAGCGTTTTGCACCGATGACTACGCCAGAGAAAATGGATCCTGCAATTCTTGCGGCACTGGAAATGTAAGGTATCTGATAGCCGAACCTTTCTCTTAGAGCATGACGAAACACTCACATCGGAGAGAAGATAACGCCCGCTCTGTGTTCCTGACGGACTAAACGCTATTTTTAACGCGTTGTGCCGGGAGCGGACGTTATTATTTATAAAAGCTGACGGCCCGCTGATGAAGAGAAACGTAGAGTGGTTGCTCCACGCTAGCATAACGAGCTTATAAATTATAATTCTATTTTTTCGACAAGAAAAATGTTTCCTGGATTCGTTGGTTATTATCCTTCAATATTTTGTCTGATGCTTCCAGTACGGACTTTAACACTGGGGTTTCTTTACCAAATTTTATGGACTGGGTATCTATTGTGAGATTGTACACCGGAATGTTTTCAGCGCGATATACATTGTAAATCTTCAGGGTAAGTGTTGCAGGGACTTTTAAAGAAAGTTTGTCGCTAGTTGTTTTTTTATCATCGGATTTATCTTTGTTATAGTCATCAATAATTGACTGAATTTCTCTCTTAATGCCGTCTTGATAAGAACCGACAGATAAATCGGTAAGTTTGAAGATGGTTGAGTTATCGCTTTCTGTTTTTAATTCAACATTGAGAAATGTATTTTCACTATAAACTTTTCCTAATGATACATGACCGTTGTCATTGCTTAAAATATTCTGTTTCTTAAATTCTATATTTCCTGATAACATTGCAGAGGATAACAACACTGACGCGCCAATTATTACGCTTGATATGATAATTTTCATTTTTATTCCTTGATAAGTTAAATTCATTTTTTCGGGGTTTGACGTTGTTAGTTTGCCAGACTCATCAATAACTAACGTCATGCCTGTAACTGATTATTTTTTGATCTTTTCTGTCTTGAGATTTCGCTAAGAAAGCCCCATCCATCTTTTGTCACTTAGTTTTTGAGAGAGCATGTCACTCCTTTGTTTGTTAGCATTTGGAACCATATTACAATCTATTATTTTGAGTTAAAACTGTTATTTTTTGTAATGCGTCAGTTAAAGGAAATGAAGATGCCAGTGGGGTGGTAAATACGCAATTACTGTACTTCTAGAATCTGTCACCAATACCTGGACTGGATGGCAGGTATCCTGGGAGTGTCCCTGGCAAGGAATTAGCTTAACGTAACGAAAAAGGCCCCGTCAGGGGCCTGGTCGGCTTTAACAATGGACTGTTGTTCGCCTGGATTAGAAGCGGTATTGCAGGCCCGCTGTAATGGTATAGTTATGGTTAGAAATACCTGCCGCATCCCCGCCAATAGAGCCGGAGTCACCAGTATTGGTATCAATAATCTGCGTACCGCCTTTACCTTCTTCGTAACTGCTATAGGTAAATTCTGCAAAAACTTTGGCGTGCGGAGTGACGTAATACCCGGCATCAACAGAGGCACCATAATAGCGGGAATCTGTTGTCTTCTCGCGGAAAGTCAGATCGCGCATGTAATGTTCGTCGTTATCATGTGCACGCACCCAGTCACTGAATTTGAAGAGGGCATTAAATTCAAAGTCATTGAAACGGTACTGTCCTGCAAGGCCAATGTAGGGCATAGAAAAACGCTGGCTATAACCAATGCCGCGTTCGCCTGCCGGGAAGTTCCCTTGATAGGCACCGTTATCATAATTGTAAGTACCACCAGTCGCCGTCCAACTGAAGCGTGTTTCCTGATAGCCTGCGGTTACGCCCGCTTTATAGTTATCGCCCTGGAGGATCCACCCTTTTACGTTGAGGTCATATTCATTGGCGTAGTTAACGTTCGTGGCCGGATGGCTTGAATGGTCTGTCCAGGAGGATTGTTTTTCATTCATCCAGTCATAGTCATCCATATGACCTGAACCTGATGCCAGGGACGTCCAGCCGCGGGCGTTCAATGTTAAAAATGAGTAAGCATCCCAGGTGATATCGCCTTTCAGAATGGCGACATTTTTTATTTTCCAGTCCAGTTGGCTAATTTTTCTTCCTGTAGCTTCGTCATAAACCATTTCGTGAGATTTTCCGCTCAGCATCCCGGCAGAGGCTGAAACCGCTAAACTATCCGGTGAAAAATCTGGTGTAACGATTGTTGGTCCTGCATATACTGCCCCTGAAAACGCGGCCATCATCATTCCCGCAACGATATTTCTTGTCATTTTTATTTCCCTAAAGCAAATTAATCAATGAGTTGCGGTAAAATCTTAAAAGTCATAACAATAATAATCAACTGCTAGTTTTGGTAATTTTTTATTATTTGACGTAAGGAACAATATTTAACTTTGGGCAGCCTGAAAGAGGCGATTTCTAATATTTAAATGATTTCTGGCTTAATGCGAAATAACAGTCAGCTGCGGATAAGATGACCAACTTCGCTATGGTATGCACGTCTGCAACCAGCGTCACAAACAAATTCCCATTTACCCCCGCAGCCACGGCGTAATCGTCAGCCCGGTAAGCAAGCCTTCCGGGCTAAGCAGGCGAGTGACGGTTTGCCCCCACGGTTCCGTGCGGTTAGCCACCAGCAGCCGATAGCCTTTTTCACTCAGAACGCGGGTAGCCGAGTCCAGATCCTTTACCTCGTACTCAATCCATCCCTGTGGTATCGGATGCTCCGTGGGCCACTGTTCTTCTCCAAAACAGGACGCAGCCGCCTGTGCGAGCGGCCAGACGGCAAAATGCTTCACGCCTTCCAGCTGACCCTCTTCAGTGAGCAGATAATCGCTGTTCCCCTCCATCGGCTTAAGCGGAAGGCCGAGTGTCTGGACATAAAACGCGGCGCTGGACTCCGTATCCCGCGAAATGGGCCCGAACCCGGCGACAAATAAGACATCAATTTCTGGTAGCGTCTGCGACATATCCACTCCTGAATGAGGTGAAATTCACCCTGAATTTATCTTACGATTGGCCGAAATACGACTCTCAATTCTGGTGTTGCATTCACCCTGCCTGCACGTCCACGACGGGTTTAAAATTCAGCGCGATGACGATCAGCAGCACGACTCCCGCACTCATGATCAGCCATGCGCTGGTCAGCGAGAACGAACTGTCGCGAACGATCCCCGCTATTAGCGGCATAAGCGCGGCAATCATGTACCCACCTCCCTGAACTTTAGACAGTAACTTCCCGGCCTGGGCGGGCGTTCGCGCATGATCGAACGTAACGATGAGCGACAGCGGGAAGAGGGCACCGATCCCGGTGCCAAGCAGCAGCGTGGATAATACAGGCGTCGTACCCGGCGCAAAGACCAGACACAGTAATCCTGCCAGCAGCAACAGCAATACGGCGATCAGCGGCACGCGGCGGTCGGGGAATTTACCGATCAGCGCGGAGACGGCAAACCCGGCGACAACCTCGGTTAACGTCAGCCAGGCCAGCATGTAGCCGCTGTTGCGTGCGGACCATCCCGCCTGAATGTAAAGCGGGGGCAGCCAGGCCAATACCAGCGTGTAGGCGCCCGTTCCCACGCCGAAAAAGAGCAACAGTAGCCCTGTTCGAGAGGACGAGAGCGTAACGGTTTCGTGGGCTGTTTTTTCCTCCTGAGGATGCTTAACCAGGGTTAACCACAGTATCAGCGCAAGCAGCGCTAACAGCCCGGCCATTGCCAGCGCGGGCTTCAGCGTGAGCCATGAAAACAACGGCTCTGCGCTGGCGGCGGCGACTGCCGCTCCGGCCATAATGCCCGTGCTGAAGAGCGACATCACCGTGCTGGCCGTTTGCGTATATTCCTTTTTTATCAGGGCAGGCATTAACGCCTGGATCGTGCCTATGCTGGCCCCGCCCAGTAACGCGGTGCCCATAAGACTCTCCGGTGAGGCGCTAAAACCGCGCAGCAAACAGGCCGCAAGCAGGATAAAGAGCCCGAGCATAATTCCCCGTACGGCGCCGACTCTGGCTAAAAGCCAGGGGCCACACAGGGCGGCAAGCCCCATCATCGCGACCGGCAGGGTGGTCAGCAGGCTGAATTGCGTAGCGGTCAGCCCCGCTTCGCGCTGCAGCACGGAAAACAGCGGTCCGACAGAAGCCAGAATGGGGCGCAGGTTCAGCCCGACGATAAAAGCGATAACGGCGAAGAGTAAAGGCGACGTGCGTTTCAACGTGGAATCCTTTTCGGTTGTGAATGGCCCGGGCAAATCGGCACGAGCATTTATCTTAACGTTAAGATAAAATATGTTTTTGCGTAAGATGTACCGCACAACAGGATAAATACCCACGCCATCAGGGGTGAAAATGCATGACCATGTAGACTTCGTTGTCGGCCAGTGGAGCCGCGCCATGCCGGAGCTGGACGCCTCGTCGATGAAAATTTTTGGCCGAATGCTCCGGCTGATGAAGCATCTGGGAAAAGAACGGGCGCAGGCCATGGCGCAGTTTGGTTTTCGCGAGGGCGAGTTTGACGTGCTCGCCACGCTGCGTCGCGCCGGTGAGCCGTACTGCCTTTCCCCCACGCAGCTCTATAAATCGCTGTTGATAACCTCGGGGGCGATGACGAACCGGCTCAGCCATCTAGAACAGCAAGGGCTTATCAGGCGAATTGCCGATCCGAATGATAAGCGCAGCACCCTCGTAAGCCTGACGCCGCACGGGCAGGAGCGTATCGAACAGGCGCTGATCGTGCATACACAAACCCAAAATGCGCTGCTGAGCAACTTGTCTGACGCGCAGCGCGCGCAGCTTGAGTCCCTGCTCAGGGAGCTGCTGATGACGTTCCCGTCTCAGGACCTGAGCGACAGGTCACCGAGTGCCGATAATACAAACACTGCATAGTTAAACCTCACAGAAAGGGAACGTATGTCTTTACCGCCACTGTATGCGCTGCGCGCTTTTGAAGTTGCCGCGCGCCTGAACTCCTTCAGCAAAGCGGCTGAAGCACTGAATATCACGCCGGGCGCGGTCAGCAGGCATGTCCGGACGCTTGAACAGTGGTTCGACTGTGAGCTCTTTAAACGCCAGGGGCCGCGAGTGGAGGTCAGTGATGCCGGACGTATTCTGGCCGGACAGCTCAGCGAAAGTTTCTCGAATATTGAGTGGGCCTGTCGCGCATTCAGAAGTGAAAACCACCTTCTGCGCCTCAAAGCCCCCAGCACCCTGACGATGCGGTGGCTTCTGAATGTGCTTAAATCCTTTCGCGAGAACCACGCGAAGCCAAAAATTGAAATTGCCAGCGTCTGGATGGACTTCGACACCGTTGACTTCAGCCGTGAGCCCTATGATTGTGCGATCCTCCTCGGTAATGGCTATTTCGGCGAGTCAACGGAAAGCAGGCTGCTCTTCAGTGAATGGCTCATTCCGGTTTGTACCCCGTCGTTGCTTGAATCTGCCCGGCATCAGCTTCCAGAGTGCGATCTTATCCATCCCTCTCCGGACAGACGGGACTGGAAACGCTGGCTGAAAAGAACGGGGTCATTCCCCGGACTCGACGTGAGCCGAGGGATAGTATTCGACACCCTGGAGCAGGGAAGCCTGGCCGCCATGCACGGTCACGGCGTGGCGATGGCCGATCTCCGCCTCACGCTCGACGCGCTGAAAAGCGGTCTGCTCGCGCTGCCCTTCAGGGAAGCTATCGCAACCGGCGATGGCTATTACCTCGTCTGGCCGAAAAACTCGCTCAGAAGACAGAGTATTGAACGGTTGCTGGCGTGGCTTAACCTTAATGCGCCGGTGCTGCCTTCGTTGGATATCGTCTGTCTTGATTATAGCGAAAAGCGGGTTTAATAAATGGCGGAATATTTATTGAGGGATATTCCGCAGATTGAGCGTATTTATGCGTAGGGAATATTCGCCATCTGTTTATATCGCTCCGGCAATGCGCTGTTCAGGTTGAGCAATTTATCCAGAATATAAAGCGGGTAATGGTGCCAACTTACTGATTTAGTGTATGATGGTGTTTTTGAG
>NZ_JUMS01000083.1:0-5587 GCF_001059415.1 Enterobacter sp. 940_PEND | reverse complement strand
GCCTGATGCCCTCACCCTGACCCTCTCCCACAGGGAGAGGGAACAAACACGAAAAACGGCAACGCATGTTGCCGTTTTGGTTTTACTTACTCAAATCCACCTGATAAATCGCGAACCCAATATCATCCGTTGCGACCTTCTTCATCGGATACTGGGCTTTATCCTTGATAAACGCGGCTGCCTTATCGGATGGCGACGTTTCGAAGCGGATATCCAGTTTCGTATCGCTGTGGATCGGCGCGAGACGCCAGTTGTTGTCCACTGCCAGATGAATTTCGCCCGCCTTCTTCGACTCCGCGCTGATCCACGCCGCCAGCACCGAGCGGTTCTCGTCCGGCGAGGCAAAGGCGATGTGGCTATCTCCCGTACCGGCAAACTTACCGCCGTAGGCGCGGTAGTTATTGGTCACGACCAGGAAGGTGGCATTCGGGTCAATCGCCTTGCCGTTGAAGGTCAGGTTTTTGATGCGCTCCGCCTGCGGGTTGATCGCCTGACACTCGCCGTCATATTTTGCCGGCTGGGTGACGTCAATCTGGTAGTTCACGCCGTCGATCACGTCGAAGTTATAGGTACGGAAGCCGTCCCAGTTAATCAGCGACTGCGGCTTACTGCTGTGCGGGTCAATCTGGTTAAACTGTCCGGCAGAGCACTCCAGCCACTCTTTCACCTCCTGGCCCGTCGCTTTTACCACCACCAGCGTGTTCGGGTAGAGGTAGAGATCGGCGGCGTTACGGAAGGTCAGCTGGCCCTTTTCGACTTCAACATAGCTTGCCGGGTCGTTCTTACGTCCGCCCACCTTGAATGGCGCAGCGGCTGACAGAACCGGCAGTTTTGCCAGATCCGGATCGCCCTGCACAAAGTGTTCGGCATAGGCTTTCTGCGCCATGTTGACGACCTGAACGGTCGGGTCATCCTGCACCAGCGCCAGGAAGCTGTACATGTTGTCGGCGGATTTGCCGATCGGCTTGCTGACGAATTCGCGCGTGGCGTCGTGATCGTGCTTTAGCACGTCGACCAGTTTTTTATCTTCCGCCGCCAGAGATTTTTTAGCCGTAGCGTCGTAAATCGGGCGCGCTTCGGCTTTTGACTGCGTCACCTTCCAGCTGCCGCCGTCGTTATTCAGCACCAGATCCACCACGCCAAGATGGTCGCCCCACATGCCCGGCATCACCGACGGCACGCCGTTGAGCGTCCCTTTCTCAATGTCCGCCCCTTTGATGCTGGCGAAATCTTTGCCCGGGAAGACCGCGTGGGCGTGGCCGAACAGGATCGCGTCTACGCCTGGAACTTCACTCAGATAGTAAACGGAGTTTTCTGCCATGGCCTGATACGGATCGGCGGAGAGACCCGAGTGGGCGACAACGACTACCAGATCGGCGCCTTTTTCGCGCATTTCCGGCACGTATTTCCGCGCGGTTTCGGTGATGTCGTTAACGGTCACTTTGCCGTCGAGGTTAGCTTTATCCCACGTCATGATCTGCGGCGGCACAAAGCCGATATAGCCGATTTTCAGCGTCTGTTTTTTACCGTCCTGGTCGACGACGTTTGTCTCTTTAATCAGATAAGGAGTAAAGAGCGGCTTTTGGGTCTTAACATCGATGATATTGGCGTTAACGTACGGGAATTTGGCACCAGCGAGCGCATCGTGCAGGTATGTCAGACCGTAGTTGAATTCGTGGTTACCGAGGTTGCCGACGGTATAGTCCAGGGTGTTCATCGCTTTATAAACAGGATGGATCTCGCCTTTTTTCAGCCCCCTGGTCGCCATGTAATCCCCGAGCGGACTGCCCTGAATCAGATCGCCATTGTCGACCAGCACGCTGTTTTTCACTTCGCCACGCGCCGCATCGATCAGGCTTGCCGTGCGTACCAAGCCGAATTTTTCCGTCGGGGTATCTTTGTAGTAGTCGAAGTCCATCATGTTGCTGTGCAGATCGGTCGTTTCCAGAATACGCAGATCTACCGTCGCCGCCTGCGCGCTCGCTGCAATCAGCGTCGCCAGAAGCGTTGCACTAAACTTAATCATCAGAGGAGTCCTTTTTTCGATGCAGAGCACAAAAGAGTATGTATCTATAGCTTGTTGCTTACAGAAATGTGAATCCTGACAGAAAAAAGTAACCTGAAACCGGAATTGCTTCACAGATAGCGGAATTGTTCACATTACGATATAACTAAAACAAAGAGTTAACCTCACTGCGTTAACAAAGAGGTGGAAAATGCTAGATAAAATTTGTCAGCTCGCACGGGATGCGGGAGATGCCATCATGCAGGTATATGACGGCAGTAAACCTATGGAGGTGGTCAGCAAAGCCGACGACTCTCCGGTCACGGCGGCGGATATCGCGGCGCATAAGGTGATCCTGAAAGGGTTACAGGCCTTAACGCCGGACATCCCCGTTCTGTCAGAAGAAGCGCCGCAAAGCTGGGACGAGCGCCAGCACTGGCAGCGCTACTGGCTGGTCGATCCGCTGGACGGGACAAAAGAGTTCATCAAGCGCAACGGTGAATTCACCGTCAATATCGCCCTGATTGAGAAGGGCAAAGCGGTGCTGGGCGTGGTCTACGCGCCGGTAATGAAGGTGATGTACAGCGCTGCAGAAGGGAAGGCGTGGAAGGAAGAGTGCGGCGTGCGCAAGCAGATCCAGGTGCGCGATGCGCGTCCACCGCTGGTGGTGATTAGCCGCTCGCACAGCGACAGCGAACTGCAGGAGTACCTGCAGCAGCTGGGTGAACACCAGACCACCTCGATTGGCTCATCGCTGAAATTCTGCCTGGTGGCGGAAGGCCATGCGCAGCTCTACCCTCGCTTTGGGCCAACCAACGTCTGGGATACCGCGGCAGGTCATGCCGTTGCCGCGGCCGCCGGGGCGCATGTTCATGACTGGCAGGGCAAGCCGCTTGACTATACCCCGCGTGAATCCTTCCTCAACCCCGGCTTCCGCGTCTCTATCTACTGAGCCAGCAGCTTATGCAGCAGGTCGACAACCTGCTGCACCTCTTCCTGGGTTAACGCGCCGTCTTTCGCCCACTGTACGCGGCCCTCTTTATCCAGCACGATAATCGCGGAGCTCTCTTCCTCCAGCTGCCAGGCCTTACGGGTTACGCCGTTGCTGTCGACGATAAACTGCGACCACGGGTAGAGCTTTTTATTGCTCTCAAGACTGGAGCGCACAAACATTCCGGAGCCCGGAATGGCGTCGTCGGTGTTAACAATGGTGGTCGTCTGGTAGCGGTCGTGAGGGAATTTTGCGGCCTTGATCGCTTCCACCAGGTTGGCATTTTTCTCTTTTGCGGATGTACGACCGGCAATATGTTGTACAACTCTCACTTTGCCCGCGAGCTGCGCGCTATTCCAGGGTTTGTAGCTAAACTTATCATTGTCGAGAATCAATTCTCCCCGGTCAGCAATGCCGACTGGCGGTACACGTTGTCCTTTTTCAATGTTGTGAGCGGAAGCCCACAGGGGCAGCAGCAGACAGGCTGCTGCAAGGATATTACGTAGGGTCATGGCGTTTCCTTATTGTTTGCAGGTGATCCGACCACTTGGTCTTGCGCTTTTAATCATAAGTGCGATCAATGTGGTTTTCCCGCAATCCGGATGCCAGTTTGCGGGCGAACGCACATATCCATGAAAAAACGACGGCTTATACTGCGCCCGGTCACGCTTTGCAAAGATTATTCTGAATAATTGTAATCAAACGGTAAATAAACTTATGCACACTGGGTAACACCGTAGTTCTGGTCTATAGTCATTGGGCATTAAAATTTGCGCTCAGGACAGTCGGGCCGATTGTGGCACCGCAAGAGCGTATGATTCGCAGGAGATACAAGAATGAAAATTTTCCAACGCTACAACCCGCTTCAGGTGGCGAAGTACGTGAAGATCCTGTTCCGTGGACGGTTGTATATCAAGGATGTTGGCGCTTTTGAGTTTGATAAGGGCAAGATCCTTGTCCCAAAAGTGAAGGACAAACAGCACCTGTCTGTGATGTCCGAAGTCAACCGTCAGGTTATGCGTCTGCAGACTGAGATGGCTTAACCAACGTGCTATGCAGTAGTTAAAAAAACGGCTCCCAATGGGAGCCGTTGATGTTTGTGGGGCCAGAATTTTACGCCGAAACCTTCTCTTCCGCGTCCGGCAGCTTTGGCACCAGTACGGTCGGTTTGTTGTCGATGCGCGTCACCAGCAGCTGGTCGATGCGGTAGTTATCAATATCCACTACTTCAAACTTGTAGCCGGAGAACTTCACCGAGTCGGTACGTTTCGGGATCTTACGCAGCATAAACATCATAAAGCCGCCAATGGTCTCGTAGTTGCCGGACTGCGGGAACTCGTCGATATCCAGCACGCGCATTACGTCTTCAATCGGCGTGCCGCCATCAATCAGCCATGAATTATCGTCACGCTGAACAATTTGCTCTTCCAGCCCCTGGCCAACCAGGTCGCCCATCAGCGTGGTCATCACGTCGTTCAGGGTGATAATACCCACCACCAGCGCGTATTCGTTCATGATAACCGCGAAGTCTTCCCCGGCGGTTTTGAAACTTTCCAGCGCTTCTGAGAGCGTCAGGGTGTCCGGCACAATCAGGGTGTTGCGGATCTGCACGCCGCTGTTGAGTGCCAGGCTCTGGTTTGCCAGCACGCGGTTCAGCAGGTCTTTGGAGTCGACGTAACCGATGATGTGGTCAATATCTTCATTACAGACCAGGAACTTAGAGTGCGGATGCTGCGCCACTTTGTTCTTCAGGCTCTGCTCATCTTCATGTAAATCGAACCAGATAATGCTTTCACGGCCCGTCATGGAAGACGGTACGGTACGGGATTCCAGTTCGAACACGTTCTCAATCAGCTCGTGCTCCTGCTTGCGCAGCACCCCGGCCAGCGCGCCGGCTTCTACTACCGCATAGATGTCGTCAGAGGTGATGTCGTCTTTACGCACCATAGGCAGCTTAAAGATGCGGAAAATCACGTTCGCCAGGCCGTTAAAGAACCACACCAGCGGACGAAACACGTACAGACAGAAGCGCATCGGGTTGATGATACGCAAAGCCACAGCTTCTGGCGCAATCATACCGATGCGTTTCGGGGTCAGGTCTGCAAAGAGGATGAACAGGCCGGTTACCAGCGAGAAGGAGAGGATAAAGCTGAGCTGTTCGGCCAGTTCAACGGACATGTACTTAACAAACAGACTATAAAACGCCGGGGAAAACGCCGCATCACCCACGATACCGCCGAGAATGGCGACCGCGTTGAGGCCAATCTGCACCACGGTGAAGAACATCCCGGGGTTTTCCTGCATTTTCAGGATGCGGGTGGCATTGATGTTGCCTTCATCGGCAAGCAGCTTCAGTTTGATTTTACGGGACGCGGCCAGCGAGATCTCAGATATCGAGAAAAACGCGCTGACGGCAATCAGACAAAGTATTACTAAAATACTGTTTAACATAGTTTATCCGGCTTCTCGCCAGATCCTCAGAAGGGGAGTTGATACCATTTGTGTGGAAACACATTGAACGTCAGCTCGTAGCGTTGAGCTGATTATTTCAGCGGGTAGTATAGCGTAAAGAGATGTAAATCTGCCAGAGG
>NZ_JUMS01000082.1:0-257 GCF_001059415.1 Enterobacter sp. 940_PEND | reverse complement strand
TCGGCTACGAACCGAGCGGTCGGAGGTTCGAATCCTCCCGGATGCACCATATTCTCCGAGATAACAGCGATGCTGTTGTTTCAAGGTCTGCGAGTTAATCGTAAGCACCAGGGAGGATAACGTTGCTTTAGCAACGGCCCGCAGGGCGAGGCGCAGCCGAGTAATCCTCCCGGATGCACCATTTACTATTTCTGAAAGCAGTACCCTGATGCATCCGTAGCTCAGCTGGATAGAGTACTCGGCTACGAACCGAGCGG
>NZ_JUMS01000081.1:0-8352 GCF_001059415.1 Enterobacter sp. 940_PEND | reverse complement strand
AGGACATTTGAACTTTGCCCCACCCCGGACATCTCTACTTAGCTTTGACATGTATTGTCAGCACAAAGCGTTATTGTCGTCTCAGGGGCTGCGGATGTTTTCCTGGACTGTTATGTTGTGATCCCAAGATGCTGCCGGTACTTCACAGGACTCATTGCACCTAATGATAGCTTGATACGTTTCTCGTTATACCAGCGTATGTACCTGTCCAGGAAGCAGATAAATTTTTCCAGCGTGATACCCGCCCAGTCTCTGCCATAGAACATTTCGTTTTTGATACGCCCGAAGAAGCCTTCACACGCAGCATTATCCGACGAGCATCCTTTGCGCGACATGGACCTTATAAGTCCGGAGGTGTTGATACGCTCGAGCCAGCCCGGCCACCGGTAATGGCCACCACGATCGCTGTGTATCACTGGTTTATCATGTTCGTTGAGCGTATCGAGTGCGTCATCGAGCATCGTATTCACCAGCGTCGCGTCCGGGCGTGTTCCTATCGACCAGCTTACAACCAGGCCATCAAAGCAGTCGATAACCGGCGACAGATAGACTTTTCCAGCCGGAAGCTGGAACTCCGTAATATCGGTCAGCCACTTCTCATTTGGCCTGCAGGAACTAAAATCCCAAGCGAGTAAATTTTCCGGTGCCGGGCCGATTTCGCCACAGTAAGAGTTGTATCGTCGTCGCCTGGTGCGCTTAACAACGAGCTGCTCTTCTGCCATCAGTCTGCGGACAACCTTTTCAGAAATAACCCTGTTGTTACCGCGAAGCATCGCGTGAAGGCGCCGATAGCCGTAACAGCGGTAATTCTCCTCAAAGATATCGGCCATGATCACGCGTATTACCGCATACTTATCGTACAGACGTTTTGGTAAAAATAACAGCTGCGGGCAAGTTGCAGAACGCTTAGCAACTCAGCAACGGGGTACTTTTTCTTAAGGGCATCAACTATCAGGGTTTTCTCCCTGTTTTTCAGTTTCAGAAAGCTGACGCCCAGATCTTTTTTTATCAGTTCATTCGCCTTTGTCAGTATGTCACGTTCGAGCTGCAGCTGATGAATCTGCTTCCTGAGACGCTGGATTTCACCGAGTAAAGCATCCTGATTTTTATCCTGAGGGGCTGACTTTCGTTTGCGCATGGATTGATAAGCCTCGTCACTGATAAGGTCTTTCTTCCATTTGTACAGGACCGGGACGCTGACGCCTATGCTTTGTGCAACTTTACGCGCGGTTCCACGTCGGTTACAGAGCTCCCGGACGGCCTGAGACCTCTCTTCCGGGCTGAAGCATTTGTTTCGTGGGGACTGAACCAGGCTTCGATGGCGGGCAGGAACTGCCACAGCAGCATGAGTGCGGCGATGCAGCCAGTGATGACGAGCCAGCGCCGGATGAATCGATCCGGCGCCGGGCGGCTGTAGGGGTCGGGTAGGTCACGTCATTCTCCATGTTGAAATCAGCGCCAAAGGCCGCCAGTGCGCCAGCGTGGCGGACGTGGTGATACGGTCACTTCGGGGTCGAAACGGGCCGATGGAAACGGCGGCATCGCGGGCGGCGGAGCAAGTTCCAGCAAGCGCTCAATGCGTTCAGCCGTCGCTGGATGCGTGCGCAACCAGGAGGGTTCCGGATTGCCCCATCCGGGCAGCAGCCAGGCGCGCCAGGAGCGGCTCACCCGCTCGATCTTGGCGAGCGCTGAGGCCAGCCCGTGCGGGTCGCCGGTCAATTCGGCAGCGAGCCGGTCGGCGTCGAATTCGCGCACCCTGGACAAGCCCAACTGAGCCAGCAAGGCCAGCTGTGGCGCGACCGCAAGTAGAAGCAACGCGGGCCAATTGACTTCCGTGACTCCAAGCAATAGCGTTGGCAAGCTGAGCACGATCGCAAGCTGCCCCAACAAGGCCAGAAGATGGGTGAGCCGGCTGATGGAATCGGCCAAGCCCATGACACGCAAATCCTCGTTCGCAATATGCGCGATTTCGTGGCCGAGCACGCCGGTCAACTCGCGGGGCGTGAGGCTACGCAGCAGGCCGTCGGTCAGCGCGATGGCCGCGTGATGCTTCGAACCGGTGGCGAAGGCGTTGACGACCCCGCTGGGCACGTAGTGCGGTACCGGCACGGTAGGCAGCCCGGCCCGCGCCGCCAGTTCGCGCAACACAGCCCAAAGATCGGGCGCTTCATCCGGGTGCAGGGGGCGTGCGCCATACAGCCGCAAGGTCAGCCCGGAGGCGGCCGCCGGTTCAAGCAGCAGGGTGAACCCCGCAGCCGCAAGCGCCAGCCAAAGCCCGCCGTCACCCAACAGCAGGCTGCCAGCGACGGCGGCAATTCCGAGCAGGGTCAGCACCAACAGCACGGTTTGCAGGCGATTGTGCCAGCGATGCCGCGCGCCGACATTCTGCGCGTGGCGCAGATCACGACTGATCATCTGAGCTTTCCCCGGCTGTCCGGTCATCGCGCTCGCGCAGCAGCCAGTAAGTCGCCCCGAGGGCCAGTGTCGCGCCTGCAAGCGCCGCGACCTTGGCGGGGCCGGTCTCCGGGTCGAGGATTACGAATTTACGCGCCAGGGCGATCAGCCCGATCAGGATCACCGTCTTGACCTGGATGATGCTGTCGCGCCGCAAGGCCACCCTCACGATGGAATGCTTGAACTCCATGGCAATGAGCAGCGTCATGATCATGCCGAACACGGTCTGGAAGACCTTGTGATCGAGCGGATTGAATGCATCAATGATCAGCAGGCTGAAGACGATCGAGATCAGCTGCAGCAGCGAGACCACGATGATAACGGCAATGATTGCGGACAGCGCGAGCGCGATCACCTGTTCAAAGCGCTCGTAGAACGTCATCACTGCCCATTGGGCGCGAAATGTTTTGATCGGGTCTGCTTGCTTTTCCTTCATCGCCACTCCTCTCAATTCTGAAATACTTGTGCGCCCACAACTTGGTTGCACCCTCGTCTTTTTTGCCTGGTAGAGCGCGCTGTCCGCCTGCAGCATCACCTGCTCGACAGAGTGCAAACGGGGGTCAAGGAGAGCCACCCCCATGCTGGCGCTATAGCTGATCGACACCTCTCCACACACCACCGCTGTCGCCGCAGTGTCCTGACGAAATCGCTCCGCCCATACTTGGGCGCCTTCTATCGATACCGCTTCCAACAACACAGCGAATTCCTCCCCCCAATCCGGGCAGCCATGTCGGTTGCGCGAACATGTTCCCTCAACCGTGAAGCAAAGGGGTCGGTGATCACCATACGCAGCAACTGCTGCTCTATTTCCTTGCGAGAAGAGATGTCGAACAGAGTACCGACTATCAGTTGCCTGCCCGCGTCACCCAGCCATGGGCCTTGTTCCTCGAAAGTCGAGTTGCCAGAGGATCAGGTGAACAGATGGGCCGCGCCGTCACGCGAACGGATGGCCAGCGAGCGGGAGGGCAGTGCCGCCGCTGATGAGCAGTCCCCACGGCGTGGCCGACTGCTCATCACGCTTGTAGACGCCCGCGTGACCTGCGGCCACGACCGCCACCGCGATCGAGGCCAGGGAGGCTGCCCATGCCAGTGCCAGGCCGATGGGGTCGGACACGGCAGCCTCGCCCGCCATCAAGATGCGTCGCTCGCCTTCGCGGCATCCGGCTGCTCCGGCTCGGCCGGGGTCTGCGGTGGCTCTTTGCGTTCGAACACCACGCGTTCGGCCTTGTCGTCCCAGCGTGCGCTGGCGTGATCGCCCTTGCCGATACCGCCGCCGAGCATCTCGCGCGCCAGCGCAGTTTCCAGCTCGCTGCGGATCAGGCGCTTGAGTTCACGCGCACCGAACTCGGGCTTGTAGCCTTCTTCCGCGAAATGGTCGATCAGCGTCTGATCGAAAGTGAGCGTCACGCCCTGGCTGGCGGCGCTGCGCGCCACGCGATCGAGCTGCAGGCCGACGATGTGGCGGATCTCCTCCTTGCCCAGCGCATGGAAGACGATGATCTCGTCGATGCGGTTGAGGAACTCGGGCCGGAAATGGCCGCGCAGCACGTCCATGACTCCGGCCTTGGTCTTTTCGTACTCCTCGCCGGCCGCCCCGCGCGCCTTCAGCCGTCGCTGGATGATGTCCGAACCCAGGTTGGACGTGGCGATGATGATGGTGTTGGTGAAATCCACCACCCGGCCCTTGCCGTCGGTGAGGCGACCGTCGTCGAACACTTGCAGCAGGATGTTGTATACGTCAGGGTGTGCCTTCTCGATCTCGTCGAGCAGCAGCACGCTGTAGGGCTTGCGCCGCACCTTCTCGGTGAGCTGACCGCCTTCGTCGTAACCGACATAGCCCGGAGGCGCGCCCACCAATCGCGCCACGGTATGGCGTTCGCCATATTCCGACATGTCGATGCGCAACAGGGCGTGCTCATCGCCGTAGATCGATTCGGCCAATGCCTTGGCGAGCTCGGTCTTGCCCACCCCGGTCGGGCCCAGAAACAGGAAGGTAGCCACCGGTTTGCTGCCTTCACGCAGGCCGGCGCGGGACAGCCGCACGGCATCGGCCACGGCACGGACCGCCTCGTCTTGTCCCACCAGGCGCTCGTGCAGCCGTTGTTCCAAGTGCAGCAGCTTTTCGCGCTCTTCCACCGTCAACTCGTTGACCGGGATGCCGGTCAGGCGCGAGACGATCTGCGCCACGTGTTCCGCCTTGACCTCGGCACTGCCGGAGGCCCGCTCCCGCTCCCAGTCCTCGACGAGCTTCTTGAGCTCGGCCTCCTTGGCTTCGATGCGCTTCCCGAGCTCGGCGGCCTGGTCGTACTGCTTGCGCGCGGCCACGTAATCCTGTTCACGCCGCAGCTGGTGCAGTTCGGACTCCAGCTCCTGCACGGCCACCGGCCGGGCCGTGGCCGACAGCTTCACGCGCGCGGCCGCCTGGTCGAGCAAGTCGATCGCCTTGTCCGGCAGGAAGCGCGCCGTGATGTAGCGGTCGGACAACTCGGCCGCCGCGATGATCGCGTCCTCGGAGATGCTGACCTTGTGGTGCGCCTCGAAGGTGTCGCGCAGGCCGCGCAGAATCATGATGGCCTGGGCCACCGTCGGCTCGGGTACCGTCACCGGCTGGAAGCGCCGCTCCAGTGCGGCATCCTTCTCGATGTATTTCTGGTACTCGTTCAGCGTCGTGGCGCCGATCAGGTTGAGTTCACCGCGCGCCATCATCGGTTTGAACACGTTGGCCACGTCCAGCCCGCCTTCGCCACCGCCCTGGCCGGCACCGACGATGGTGTGCACCTCGTCGATGAACAAAATCAGCTCGCCCTGGTGCTCGGTCACCTCCTTCAGCACCTTCTGCACGCGCTCCTCGAACTCGCCGCGATATTTGGCGCCGGCCACCATGGCGTTGATGTTGAGTTCCACCAGGCGCTTGTCGCGCAAGGTCTCGGGCACTTCACCCGCCACCATGCGCTGCGCCAGCCCTTCGACGATGGCGGTCTTGCCCACACCCGGCTCGCCGATCAGCACCGGGTTGTTCTTCTTGCGCCGGGCCAGCACCTCGATGGTGGTTTCGATCTCCTGCGCGCGGCCGATCACCGGGTCGAGCTTGCCGTCGCGCGCCATCTTGGTCAGGTCGCGCGAGTACTTGTCGAGTTCTGGCGTGTTGGTCGGCGTCTCAGCGCGGCCATCCTCGGCGCCCTTGCCGACCACCTTGCTGACCTGTTGGCGCAGCGCCTGCGGCGTCAGGCCGTAGCGGCGCAGCAGGTTGGCGGCCAGCCCTTCGCCTTCCTCAGCCAGACCGATCAGGAAATGCTCTGGACCGACATAAGAATGGCCGAGTTCATTGGAGGCCACGAAGGCGCGGCTGAGCGCATCCTTCACGCGCGGCGACACGCCGATCTCGCCCTCGAAGGGCTTGTCCCCGCGCTTGGCCTCAGACTCGATCTGCCGCTTGAGGTCATCGACCTTGATCTTGAACTGACCCAGGATGGTCTTGACCACGTCGCTGTCGGCCAGCGCCAGCAGCAGATGTTCGGTATCCACCTCGGAGCGGCCAAATTCGGCAGCGTGTTTGGCGGCCTCCTGCAGCAAGGCTTCCGACTGTTCGCTGATGCGGCTGGCCAGCCCACTGCCGCGACGGCGCGGCGCACCCGAACCTGCGGCGGCGGGCTCGCCAAACGAGGCATCGACCACGTCATCGGTATCGGCGGCAACTGGCGTCGCGTCGTCGCCGATGCGGAAGAAGTCACTGCCGAGGAAGTCCTCGAACAGGCCGCTGCGCGAGCCGAACAAGGCTTCCAGCGGCGAAACGGTGCGCTTTTGCTGGCGCACTAATTGCCGGTAATGGTCGTCGCACAACAGCATGGTGCTGTGACGACCGTTGAGATTGGCTTCCACCCGCACGGTGGCGGGTTGGCCGCAGACCTGGCATTGTTTTCTGGCCATGCTGATGCTCCTGAGAAGGTTGACAAGGTTGAGGCGACGAGGCATCGCGAACCGCGACTCCTCGTCTCGTGCCGGGTTTTTCTTGTGACGAACGAGCCGGCGACGTCAGCCGTTGATCGGGATCGAGCGTCCCTGCTTCGGCGCGCTGACCTCGCGCTTGTCGATCGTGACCGTGAGCACCCCGTTCTTGAACGATGCTTTGATCGAATCCTGGTTGGCGTCGTCAGGCAGGTTCAAGGCACGCTGAAAGCTGCCGTAGGAGCGCTCCACACGGTGGAAGCCACCTTCCTTCTTCTCCTGTTCCTGGCGCTTCTCGCCACGCACCATCAGCACGTCGTTGTCGAGAGTGATCTGGATGTCCTTCTCCTCGACACCGGGCACTTCCAGGGCAATCTTGTACTGCTTGTCGGTTTCCTGGATGTCCAGGGCCGGCTTCAGCATGCCCGACCAATCGGATGGCCACTGCGGCATGTTCAACGCCGGAAAACCGAAGCCCCGGAATGCGTCATCGAACAGCCGGTCGATTTCCCGATGCAGTTGCAGGATCGGGCTGACTGGCCCGCTCGCCGCTGGCAGGTCATTGCGCTGCACCGGCAGGGAAGAGACGGTCTGCTGCTCTTGCTGCTCGTTCTTGAACCAGTTCCAGGGAGCCAACTTCTTGAAATCGATGTCCATGTCATACCTCCAGAAAAATTGGAAAACGAGTTACTCAAGCCCTTTGCCTGCTGTGACGGGCAGTGCGCCCAGGCGACACGGGCTGCTCGGATGACTTCTGCTGTTCACGCTTGCGCATCACCTCCTTCTTTGCTGCGGCTCGGGTCTGATCATTGATCCACTGATCGATTTCACTTTGAGGAAACCGCCACGTCCCGCCCACCTTGAAAGCCGGAATTTCCCCGTGCGCGGCGAGCCGATAAAGCGTCCGCTTGCCGACTTTCAAGTACGCAGCCAATTCATCGAGCGTGAAAATCACCTGTAGGTGCGCTTTCATCCCTGTAGGTGCGCTTTCATCTCACCCTCTCCAATCGCGTCGCTTTGCGGTTCCGGCCAAGGAAATCCTTGTAATACTTTGTAAGATATTACGCTTACCATGACAGCCTTCAAGAGTCAATGTACAGCGTTCTCCCGCCCCATTGATGCAGGTCAACTGCTCAGGCAAGGCGCAGCGGGGCGGTCTGATCAGGCAATGGACAGCGCCTGGCTCGTCAGCCTGCGTGTACCACAGGCGCCTCGATCAAACACCGATCCTCACGTTGTAGCCGAGTGCCCGCAGCCCCTTGCTCGTCTGCATGTTCCTTGACGGAAACTCGTCTGGGCGCGCCCAGACGACGATTTCCCCGAGGCTGCTCAGGCTAACGTGCGGAATTGCCCAGTCGTCGCTGCGGATCGCGTTCCAGAGTCGGGCCGAAACACTTCCGTTGCCCCAGACAACGTAGTTCAACAGTATCCGTCCGGCCAACACACCTTCCCGACACCGCCGCCGAAGGCCATGGCCCATCAAGCGGATTTTCCATGCGCCCTCAGCGCCGTACCTACAGCAAATCTTTCAAGGCTCAGGTCATTCAGGAGTGTTCTGAACCCGGTGCCTCCATCGCAAACATCGCCTTGGGCTACAGCCTCAATGCCAACCTCGATCACAAATGGATTCGGCTGCCTACCCAGAAAACCACGGCTATCCAGCCAGCGTTCATCCCGTTGCCTTCTCAAATGCTCGGCGTGGGTTCGCATACTCAAGCGCGCTGCTGCGATCATGAGTTTGATCCAGTCGGCCCGTAATAATGGGCACGATCCGTATGCCTATCTCAAGGATGTGCTGACACGGTTGCCGTCCCTGTAACAGCCTGAAGTTGACCTGGGTAATCAAATACCGGTGTAGTGATTAGGAAACAGGGCTCGGATAACATCATGGCGCAGGTCACCCTGATCTTGACCCTCCATCTCCGAACAGCTTTTGTATCTTAAGTTAACGAT
>NZ_JUMS01000080.1:0-18551 GCF_001059415.1 Enterobacter sp. 940_PEND | reverse complement strand
GCAAGTCTTGCTCCAACATTTGGTCGCGGTGCGATGACCAACCACTGGGTTGATATCAAAAACGCTAACGTCGTGGTGGTGATGGGCGGAAACGCCGCGGAAGCCCATCCGGTGGGGTTCCGCTGGGCGATGGAGGCGAAAAACAACAACGATGCGACGCTTATCGTCGTCGATCCGCGCTTTACGCGCACGGCATCGGTGGCCGATATCTATGCGCCAATCCGTTCCGGTACGGACATTACGTTCCTGTCCGGCGTGCTGCTGTACCTGATCGAAAATAATAAAATTAACGCGGAATACGTTAAGCACTACACCAACGCGAACCTGCTGGTGCGGGATGATTTTGCCTTTGATGACGGGCTGTTTAGCGGCTATGACGCCGAAAAACGCCAGTACGATAAAACGTCCTGGAACTATCAGTTCGATGAAAACGGCTACGCGCTGCGTGATGAAACCCTGACGCACCCGCGCTGCGTATGGAACCTGCTGAAGCAGCACGTTTCCCGCTATACGCCGGACGTGGTGGAAAACATCTGCGGCACGCCGAAAGCGGACTTCCTGAAGGTGTGTGAGGTACTGGCCTCCACCAGCGCCGCCGACAGAACCACCACGTTCCTGTATGCGCTTGGCTGGACGCAGCACACCGTCGGCGCGCAGAACATCCGCACCATGGCGATGATCCAGCTGCTGCTCGGCAACATGGGCATGGCCGGTGGCGGAGTAAACGCGCTGCGCGGGCACTCTAACATTCAGGGGCTTACCGACCTCGGTCTGCTTTCCACCAGCCTGCCGGGCTACCTGACGCTGCCGTCGGAAAAGCAGGCCGATCTGCAAACGTATCTTGAGGCCAATACGCCGAAAGCGACGCTGCCGGACCAGGTGAACTACTGGAGCAACTATCCGAAGTTCTACGTCAGCCTGATGAAATCCTTCTACGGCGACGCGGCGCAGAAGGAGAACGACTGGGGCTTTGAGTGGCTGCCGAAGTGGGACCAGGCGTACGACGTCATCAAGTACTTCAACATGATGGATAAGGGCTGCGTCACGGGGTATATCTGCCAGGGCTTTAACCCGGTGGCCTCCTTCCCGGACAAGAACAAAGTCGTTCGCAGCCTGAGCAAGCTGAAGTACATGGTGGTTATCGATCCGCTGGTGACCGAAACGTCCACCTTCTGGCAGGACCACGGGGAATCGAACGATGTCGACCCGGCGTCGATTCAGACCGAAGTGTTCCGCCTGCCGTCCACCTGCTTTGCGGAAGAGGACGGTTCCATCGCAAACTCCGGCCGCTGGCTGCAGTGGCACTGGAAAGGTCAGGATGCGCCGGGCGAAGCGCGTAATGACGGTGAGATCCTCGCCGGGATTTACCACCGCCTGCGCGAGATGTACCGCACCGAAGGCGGCAAAGGCGCTGAGCCGCTGCTGAAAATGGGCTGGCACTACAAGCAGCCGGATCGTCCTGAGTCAGAGGAAGTCGCGAAGGAGAACAACGGCGTGGCGCTGGCGGATCTCTATGACGCCAGCGGCAACCTGGTGGCGAAGAAAGGCCAGCTGCTGAACAGCTTCGCGCTGCTGCGCGACGACGGCACGACGGCGTCGTCCTGCTGGATCTATACCGGCAGCTGGACGGAGCAGGGTAACCAGATGGCCAACCGCGATAACGCCGACCCGTCCGGGCTGGGCAATACGCTGGGCTGGGCATGGGCGTGGCCGCTGAACCGTCGCGTGCTTTACAACCGCGCGTCTGCAGACGTAAACGGCAGGCCGTGGGATCCGAAACGTATGCTGATCCAGTGGAACGGGGCGAAGTGGACGGGGAACGATATCCCGGACTACAACACCGCCCAGCCGGGCAGCAACACCGGGCCGTTCATCATGCAGCCGGAAGGGCTGGGACGCCTGTTTGCCCTCAACAAGCTGGCGGAAGGGCCGTTCCCGGAACACTACGAGCCGATGGAAACGCCGCTCGGCACCAACCCGCTGCATCCAAACGTCATCTCCAGCCCGGTGGTGCGCATCTACGAAGAGGACGTGCTGCGGCTGGGTAAAAAGGACAAGTTCCCGTACGTGGGGACGACCTACCGCCTGACCGAGCATTTCCATACCTGGACCAAGCACGCGCGGCTTAACGCTATCGCGCAGCCGGAACAGTTTGTGGAGATCAGCGAGACGCTGGCGAAGGCGAAAGGCATCGCCAACGGCGACCGCGTGAAGGTGAGCAGCAAGCGCGGCTTTATTCGCGCGGTGGCGGTGGTGACGCGTCGTCTCCAAAGCCTGAACGTGCACGGCCAGCAGGTGGAAACCGTCGGGATCCCGCTGCACTGGGGCTTTGAGGGCGTGGCGCAGAAAGGCTACATCGCCAACACCCTGACGCCAAACGTCGGCGATTCCAACTCGCAAACGCCGGAGTACAAGGCGTTTCTGGTCAACATCGAGAAAGCGTAAGGAGCGATTAAATGGCGATGGAAACACAAGACGTTATCAAACGCTCCGCGACCAACCCGATTACCCCCGCGCCCCGCGCGCGGGACTACAAGGCAGAGGTCGCTAAGCTTATCGACGTCTCCTCCTGCGTAGGCTGTAAGGCCTGCCAGGTGGCCTGCTCGGAGTGGAACGATATCCGCGACGAGGTGGGGCACTGCGTGGGGGTCTACGACAATCCAGCGGATCTGAGCGCCAAATCCTGGACGGTAATGCGCTTTAGCGAAACCGAGCAGAACGGCAGGCTGGAGTGGCTGATTCGCAAAGACGGCTGCATGCACTGTGAAGATCCGGGCTGCCTGAAGGCGTGCCCGTCTGCCGGCGCAATTATTCAGTACGCCAACGGGATTGTCGACTTCCAGCAGGACAACTGCATCGGCTGCGGGTACTGCATCGCGGGCTGTCCGTTTAATATCCCGCGACTCAATAAAGAGGATAACCGGGTATACAAATGCACCCTGTGCGTGGACCGCGTCAGCGTCGGGCAGGAGCCTGCCTGTGTGAAAACCTGTCCGACAGGGGCGATCCACTTCGGCACTAAAAAAGAGATGCTTGACGTGGCGCAGGCGCGCGTGGACAAGCTGAAAGCGCGCGGCTACGAGAATGCAGGCATTTATAACCCGCAGGGCGTGGGCGGTACGCACGTGATGTATGTGCTGCACCATAACGACCAGCCGGAGCTGTACCACAACCTGCCGAAGGATCCGGCGATCGATACCTCCATCAACCTGTGGAAAGGTGCGCTTAAGCCGCTTTCGGCGGCGGGCTTTATCGCCACCTTTGCCGGGCTGATTTATCACTACATCGGAATCGGGCCGAACAAAGAGGTGGATGACGACGAGGAGGATCATCATGAGTAAATCGAAAATGATAGTGCGCACTAAGTTTGTTGACCGCGCCTGTCACTGGACGGTCGTGATCTGTTTCTTCCTGGTGGCGGTGTCGGGGATTTCGTTCTTCTTCCCGACGCTGCAGTGGCTGACCGAAACCTTCGGCACGCCGCAGATGGGGCGCATTCTGCATCCGTTCTTTGGCGTGCTGATTTTCGTGGTGCTGATGTTTATGTTCGTGCGCTTTGTCCACCATAACATCCCGGACAAGCAGGATATCCCGTGGCTGAAAGGGATCGTCGAAGTCCTGAAGGGCAACGAACATAAGGTCGCGAAGGTGGGGAAATACAACGCCGGACAGAAGATGATGTTCTGGACCATCATGAGCATGATTTTTGTGCTGCTGGTGACCGGCGTGATTATCTGGCGTCCGTATTTTGCGCACTATTTCCCGATTCAGGTGATTCGCTACGCGCTGCTGATCCACGCCACGTCGGCCATCATTCTTATCCACGCCATCCTGATCCATATGTATATGGCGTTCTGGGTAAAAGGATCGATTAAAGGGATGATTGAAGGGAAGGTGAGCCGCCGCTGGGCGCAGAAACACCACCCTCGCTGGTATCGTGATGTGGAGCGACTGGAAGCGAAACAGGAAAGTACAGAAGGAATGAAGTAAGACCTGCGCCGTCGGCTTTGCCCGGCGGCGCTGCGCTTGCGCTGGCCTACGTTATGTATTGGTCACTAACGCATCTATCGCCGCGATAACAGTACTTCTCGCGCTGCGAAGATTACATACATAATCTTTATTATTTAGTTTCTGTTTCTCCACGTGTGTTATGCCAGCGGTGTTAAGGAAATATCGCTCGAAATCAATATTCACTAAAAGCATCGCGGCATTGATATGTCCACGTAGATAGCTATGGTAGCTTAATGGAATAATCAGTCTTGTTGATAAATCATCATAATAATCATGTTGAATTATCATAAAATAAGGCTGGTAGTCCCGTGTTCTTTCTGAAGGGTTACGGTAAACGTCAAACTGAAAGCACATTAAATCCCTCCAAAGAAAGGATCGTCTGATAATAATCCCGCTTTAGCCGTAAATTCATTCATGGCTTTTATGAATTCTTTATCTTGCTGATGCTCTTGTCTTCGCGCCTCTGGTGTACGGGCCTCGCGGGAGACTCCACTCGCCATGCTCTCCCTTTTGCCATAGTCTTTGTTACGGTTTGGCTTCATTTTCAGCTCCTTTGTTGGTGCGGTCATTATCAACCGCAGCCAACAAAAAACAATACCGTATCCCCTGGTAATCTACATTCTGCGAGGCGTATTCCAGTAATTTCAGAACCGCTCTTCCACATACCGGAACGGATATTTTGTGGGTTTGACTTTACCAATTTTACGTTTCGGTAAATCCACCTTTTCGACGTGAATTTCTTTATAAGGAATTTGGGTGAGCAGGTGCGAAATAATATTCAGGCGCACGCGTTTTTTATCTTCTGAACGTGCCACAAACCACGGCGCCCATGCGGTATCTGTCGCTTCAAACATGGCGTCGCGCGCGAGGGTATACTCGTCCCACAGGTTAAAGGACTTAATATCCATCGGCGATAGCTTCCAGATTTTACGACCATCGTTAATACGGTCGCGCAGGCGGCGCTCCTGCTCTTTAGGCGTGACCTCCAGCCAGTACTTCAGCAGGATAATCCCGGCATCCACCATCGCTTTTTCCATCACCGGCGCACCATCAAGAAACTTCTCAACCTGCTCGGGGGTGCAGAATCCCATTACCCGCTCGACGCCCGCGCGGTTGTACCAGCTGCGGTCGAAAATGACAATCTCCCCGGCGGCAGGCAGATGGGGAACATAACGTTGAAAATAGAGCTGGGTTTTCTCTTTCTCGGTGGGTGCAGGGAGGGCAACAACGCGAAACACGCGAGGGCTGACGCGCTCGGTTATCGCTTTAATGGTGCCGCCTTTACCGGCACCGTCGCGTCCTTCAAAAACAATACACACTTTTAGCCCTTTTGCGACGACCCACTGCTGGAGCTTAACCAGTTCAACGTGGAGGCGACGTAGCTCTTTTTCATACTCTTTGGTCTTTAACGGTGCATTCTTTACGACATCAACAGCGACAGCGACACTGGTTTTCTTTTTGTTTCCCATGATGGTCATCCTCAGGTTGTCCGGCGCGGAAAAAAGCGAGGCCGCACTATGAAGTGTAATCCACCTTATATTATGCGTAATTTTTTTAGGTAATTAATTTCACAACACTTTTTTTAAGCAGATACTGAGGTATTCGCGAAGGTGTTTAGCACCCATTCCCCTATGTAGATGCAATAAAATCAGCACTTTTAAACCCACACGCTATATGTGGTTAGAGTAATAATTTCATTCTTATTTACTTAAAGGAACTAAGAATGAGTTGGAATAAAGAAGCTGCGGTTTCGTATCTCCGTTCACACGCTCTGGGGCACTCTCATAGTGAATGTGCTAAGTTTACCCGCCTGGCCATTCTGGCTGGAGGCGTTAAGGTGCCGAACACAGATTATGCAAAAGATTATGGGGCGGAGTTATTACGTGCTGGGTTCAGTGAGCTGCCGCCCGGTTCTACTTTAATTTCTGGCGATGTGGCTGTGATACAGCCGTATCCTGGCGGAAATGGCATAGGTCACATGACTATGTATGACGGTACGCAGTGGATTTCTGACTTTGTTCAAAAAAGCATGTATCCGGGGCCTGGGTACCGCAAAATGCAACCATCCTTTAAAATTTACAGGATGCACTGATGAAAAGGATATTTTTATCGTTCGTTATGCTGCTGGTGGGATGTAGTTCGGCTGCCCGTCAAGATCAGAGCGCGCAAGACGCTACCGAATCATTTTATAAATCCTATCTTTCCGCATTCGGCAGCGATGAAGCCAGGCCTTATCCTGCCGACGCACTGCGTAAATATGTTTCTGCTGATACTATTGCTCGCATTAGCACCATTCAGGAAATCTCTGAACAAGAGTTAATCGAATCTGATTATTTTACGTATACCCAGGATTACTCTCGCGAATGGATACCTGCGTTGCGGGTGGGGAACGCAAGACCATTTTTAAACGGTGAAGTAGTCCAGGTCATTGAGGGGGCGGGTGACGGGAGAAGTATACATCTTGAAGTATTTCTTCGTCGTGAAGGTGATGCATGGAAAATTTATCGCGTTCGTGACATAACGAACAATCACGAGCACCCAATTTTCAATGCTGGCGCTATTACACGCGCTAAATCAGCGGCAGAAAGCGAACTGTAAAAGCTAAACCTTAAACCCTTTGAAGCCCTGACATCAGTCGTGGCTTTTTGTTTGCCATTCCCGCCGCGTAGCAATTGGAGAAAACTCCTGAATTAATGGATTAACCTGCCAGTCGGCTGATTTGAGCTGGCTCACCATACAAGATTATTCAATAATGTCCGTCGCGTGTGATTAACCAGTGGTTGAAGTATGAAAAAGACAATTTTTTCGTTGGCGCTTGGCACATTTGGCCTGGGAATGGCCGAATTTGGCATTATGGGCGTGTTAACCGAGCTGGCACATGACACCGGTATTTCGATTCCCTCCGCCGGGAATATGATCTCGTTTTATGCGTTCGGCGTGGTGATTGGCGCCCCGATTGTGGCGCTGTTCTCAGGCAAGTTTTCGTTAAAGACCACGCTGCTGTTTCTGGTGGCGATGTCCGCTGTCGGCAATGCCCTGTTCACGTTTTCCACGTCCTATTTCTGGCTGGCGGTGGGGCGGCTGATTTCCGGCTTTCCGCACGGGGCTATTTTTGGCGTCGGGGCGATTATCCTGTCTAAAATTGCGCCACCGGGCAGGGTGACGGTCGCGGTGGCAGGGATGATCGCCGGTATGACCGTGGCCAACCTGATGGGCGTTCCGCTGGGGACCTGGCTCGGACATCAGTTCAGCTGGCGTTATACCTTTTTTCTGATTGCCGTGTTCGATGCGCTGGTGATCCTCTCGGTTCTGCTCTGGGTGCCGGACATCCGCGACACTTCAGAAATCAAATTGACCGAGCAGTTCCACTTTCTAAAAAAACCAGAACCCTGGCTGATTTTTGCCGCCACCATGTTTGGCAACGCCGGGGTGTTCGCATGGTTCAGCTTCGTTAAGCCGTTTATGGTTAACGTCTCCGGTTATTCAGAAGGGATGATGACGGCCATCATGATGCTGATGGGGCTTGGCATGGTGTTGGGCAATCTGCTGAGCGGTAAGCTCTCGGGGCGTTTTAGCCCGCTGCGCATTGCGGCCACCACCGACATGGTGATTGTCGCCTCGCTGCTGCTGCTTTTCGCCTTTGGTGAACTGAAAACGGCCTCGCTGGTCATGGGCTTTATCTGCTGTGCCGGACTGTTCGCGCTCTCTGCGCCGCTACAAATTCTGCTTCTGCAAAATGCGAAGGGCGGTGAGATGCTGGGGGCGGCAGGGGGACAGATGGCGTTTAATCTCGGCAGTGCGATTGGGGCGTACTTTGGCGGGATGATGATTGTCCTCGGCTTTAGCTGGCGTTACGTTACGCTGCCGGCGGCAATACTCTCTTTCTCGGCCATGAGCGCACTGCTGATCTACGGTCACCTGCGGGCCAGACGGGCTCAGGCTAACGCTCGCGCGCTAGCCTGACAGGCTTCAGGCAAGCCAGGGCTCACCCAGGGTCAGCATCAGGCGGTTGGCCCAGGCGAAGAACGCGGCGGACTGCACCAGATCAAGCTGCGCTAAGGTATCCAGCCCCTCTTTTTCCAGCGCGGCAAGGTGCAGCGGCGTGGCGGCAGGCGGCGTGACCGACAGCGCCGCCGCAAAATCGATTTCCGCCTGCCAGCGTGCGGATTGCCCCTCGCTCAGGGACTGCCCCGGCCTCACGGCCAGCAGGGCCTCTACCGCCGCGTCATCCTTTGACAACTGGCTGGCTTTACGCGCATGGACAGATGCGCAGTAAATGCAGCCGTTGATTTTACTGGCGACCGTTGCGGCCAGCTCGCGCTCGGCGCGCGGCAATCCCCCTGATGTATAAAAAATTCCTTTATCCGTTAACGTGCGCTGTTCAAGCACCGGCAGGTTGCGCCCCAGCAGGCGGAAGTAGTCGGAATCGGTATGGCCAAATTTCGCCAGAATGGCAACCTCATCGTCACGGAAATCCGCCAGCGGTTTGGCCGCTATCCACGGTTCCCATCCCAGCTCCTGCTGGGTAAACGCGACGGGTGCCGCCTTCCCGGTGACCGTTGTTGCGGTCGTGTGCCAGATGCCTGCCGCCACCGGCGCATCGCTTTTGGCGACGGGCCTGTCGTTCAGCAGCCGCAGCCCGGTGATGAGTCGGCTCTGGAAGCTCACAAACGCAATAAGCTGCGCCAGGGTAACAATGCCTTCCTTGCTCCATCCCGCCTGGGTCAGCGCCCTTAACGCTGCGGGCGTCGCTTCGACGGGGGAGAACGTCAGCAGGCGCGCGAAGTTCAGCGCCGGGGTCAGGCGTTCTGAGGTGGGATCGGCCAGGCCAAATCCCGCATAGTGCGCGGCCAGCGCCTCCGCGCTGTGCCACCTGGCGACTTTTGCCGCTACGGCGAAGCGCTCGTCCAGTGCAAAATCAGCATCCTGCTGGCTAAAGAGAATTTCGTAGCTGCCCTGCGCGTGGCGCGTGGCGGCATCACGCGTGGCGCGCGCCTCTGCCAGAGGGGAACCGGGTTTAATTTCCGCCAGCTCGGCGAGAATGTCCTGACTTAACGACATAGGTGTCTCCTCAAAGGATGTGGGGGGCAATACGTTCGGCGATCAGTTCGATGGACCGCAGCGTGTCGCGATGCGTGGGTTCGACCGAATGGACCTGGAATGAGATATCCGTGGCGCGCCTGAGAATGGAGTCAGCATTCAGAGAATTCAGCACCGTATCGGGCGAACCAATATGCGCGTCAAACTGGCGGCGATAATCGGTGACGTTGTCACCTTTAACCACGTGCCCGGCAGCGCGATGCTGCTGGGCCTGTTTCGTAAGGCCCGGCGTCGCGACCCTGAGCGCATAGTCGTCGCTGTCGGCGACGAACGCCGTACGGGAGGCCAGAATGCGCGGTGCGATGCTCTCAGGCAGCGCCTCGAGGTAGGCATCCACAATCGGGTTCTGGATCTCGTCGAGCGTTAAATCCAGCCGATCTGCCGGGCGCGGCTGCGTGCGGGAGAGCATTAAACCGTGTCCGGCCCGTGCGGCGCGAACGGCTCCGTCAACAGAGAAGGTGGCAATCCAGATACGGTCGGCCAGCTGCGGCGCAGGCGGGTAAAGGTGGTTATCCGGATGGGTCAGCGAATCCCCGCGCCAGGCGCTCTGGATCACATGCAAATGGTCAGCAAAGGCCGCGCCGCGCTCCTCAAACGTCAGGCCGAACGGTAGAAATGAGGTCGGTGTGCCGCCCGAACCAAAACCGACCTCAAGACGACCATCGGCGAGTAAATCGAGCACGGCGGCATCTTCCGCGACGCGCAGCGGGTTTTCCATCGGCAGGGTGATGATGGCCGTGCCCAGTCGGATGGTTTCGGTATGCGCGGCTACGTGCGCCAGAAACAGCAGCGGCGACGGCAGGCCGCCTTCACTTTCGTGGAAGTGGTGCTGGGCAATCCAGGCGCTGTCAAAACCGTGGCGTTCGGCGTGGCGGATCTGTTCAGTTGCCAGACGATAGCGCTCCTTCGGCGTAGCGTCGTCAAGCAGGCGGGTGAAAAATCCCAGGCGTTTTCGCGTCATGCGAACTCCTCCGTAGCGGGTGAAAAATGGGGAATGGCGTCAATCAGCTCGCGGGTATAGTCGTTCTGCGGCGACGCGAATAAGGTTCCGACATCACCCTGTTCGACCACCTGACCGCTGCGCAGCACCGTGACGCTGTGGGCGAGCCGGCGGACGGTAGACAGATCGTGCGTGATAAAGAGGTAGGTCAATCCCAGCTGCTGCTGCAGCTGCTGAAGCAGAGCCAGAATCTGCGCCTGCACGGTGACGTCCAGCGCGGAGGTGGCTTCATCCAGCACCAGAATGGTCGGTTCCAGGATCAGCGCCCGGGCGATGGCAACGCGCTGCCGCTGTCCGCCTGAAAGTTCCCGGGCGGTGCGGGTCAGGAGTTCGACGGGCAGGGCAACCCGCTGCGCCACCGTCTCCACCCGGAGCTTTCGCTGCGCCTTACCGAGGCGAGAAAAGTTCTTCAGGGGCTCCTCGATGATGTCAAACAGCGTCTGACGCGGATCGAGAGAGGCAAACGGGTTCTGGTAGACAAACTGGATCTTCTGGCGCAGCTGACGGCGTGCCTCGCGGCTGAGCGCGGTGGCATCAATATCATCAATGATGACCTGTCCGCTGTCGGCCTGTTCAAAACCCAGCAAAATACGGGCGAGGGTGGTTTTCCCGGAGCCGGACTCACCGACCAGCGCATGCGTGCTGCCGCGCCTGACGTCAAACGTTACCCGATCCAGCGCCTGAAGCTGATGACCTTTGCCCAGGGAGAATTGCTTGCTGATGCCGCGGGCGCGAATGGCCGGGGACGCGAGCGGGCGACCGGCCACCGGGGCGATGGTCAGGCGCTGGCCCTGGAGATCGCTCAACAGCTGAAGGGTGTAGGCGTGCTGCGGCGTGCGGACGATATCGGCGGTGTTACCCTGTTCCTGAACCTCGCCATCGCGAAACACCAGCAGCCTGTCCGCGCGCTGTGCGGCCAGCGCCAGATCGTGGGTGACAAACAGAACGGCGGTACCCGATTCCCGGCGCAGGATATCCAGCAGATCGAGAATACGTTTTTGCACCGTCACATCCAGCGCGCTGGTGGGCTCATCGGCAACGATCACGTCCGGACGCAGGGCAATGGCGATGGCAATCAGCACGCGCTGTTTCATCCCGCCGGAGAGCTGATGGGGATACTGCGTCATGCGCTGTTCGGGGTGGCTCAGGCCGACCTTTGTCAGCAGGGCGAGCACCTGCTCGTCGCGCTCGGCGCGGGTCACCTTCTGGTGGAGCTGAATGATTTCTCCGACCTGCACACCGATGGTTTTCACCGGGTTGAGCGAATTACCCGGATCCTGCGGAACCAGGCTAATTCGCGCCCCGCGAAGGGTATCGAGACGCTTTGCGGACCATCGGCTAATCTCCTCGCCGTTGAGCGATATTTTTCCCGCATCGCGCCGGGCGTTATCGGCCAGCAGGCCAATGATCGCCTGCGCCGTGGTCGTCTTGCCGGACCCGGATTCGCCGACAAACGCCAGCATTTCCCCTCGTCCGAGCGTGAAGCTGACGTTATGCACCACCTCTCGCCACTGGCGCGCGGTACGGTAGCTGATCGTCAAATTTTCCACTGAGAGCACGGTCATTAGCGACCTCCGCTGAACTGTTGGCTGATGCGGTTGGTGGCCAGCACCACGGTGATGACGACGACGCCGGGGAAGGTGGTGAGCCACCAGGCGGTAGAGAGATAGTTACGGCCTTCGGCAATCAGTAAGCCCCATTCCGGCACCGGCGGCGGGGTGCCGTAACCGAGAAAGCTCAGCGTGGAGAGCGCCAGGATGGCCTGACCAAACTGCAGCGTGGCAAAGGCGAGGACGGCGGTTAACGCGTTGGGCAGGATGTGTCGCCACAGCACGGCGAAAAACGTCCCGCCGCTGCCGAACGCCGCCTCGACGTAATCCGTGTGGCGGATGCGCACCACTTCACCGCGCGCGAGGCGGGCGAAGCTGGCAATGGAGGCAACGCCTACGGCAATCGCGGCGTTAACGGTGCCAAACCCGAGCAGAATAATCACCGTCAGCGAGAGCAGCAGAGACGGGATGGACAGCAGCACGTCGACGAAGCGCATCAGCAGAGACTCGACGCGTCCGGCGAACGCCCCGGCAATCACCCCTAAACCGGTGCCTACCACTAGACCCATCGTCACGGCGGCCAGCGCCGCGCTCAGGGAATGGGAGGCACCATAAACGATACGCGTATAAACATCTCGGCCAAGCTGGTCGGTCCCGAGCCAGTGACCGGCCTGTGGTGCCAGGCGCTGTGCCCCGGCGATGCCCTCAATCGGGCTGAAGTGGGTTAACAGGCCGGGCGCCACGGCGGCAAAAGTGGCGAGAATAATCACCGCCCATGCCAGCCACAGTCCCGGCTGCCATTCCACTCCCTGCCACGCTGGAACGCGTTTTCGCGCGGCGGCCGCGTAATCGACCAGACTCATGATGCACCTCCGGTAACGGTTTGCAGACGGGGATCCAGCAGCGGCATCAGCATATCCACCAGCAGATTGATCAGGACAAAACCGAGGGCGGAAATCATGACCACCGCCTGAAGCACGGCGATGTCCTGATTATTCACCGCCTGCTGGGTCAGTTGCCCGAGCCCGCTGCGGCCAAAAACGGTTTCGGTGATCAGCGCCCCGGCAATCAGCTCGCCCAGCAGCAGCCCGGTAATGTTCAGGACCGGCAGCAGGGCGTTGCCGGTCACGTGACGCCACAGGGCGGCGGTTTCACTCAGCCCTTTGGCACGGGCGACGGCGACAAACGGCTGCGTCGCCACCTGGTCCAGGCTGCGCATCAGAATTTGCGCCAGCGGGGCGGAGATCGGGATCGCGACGGTCACGATCGGCAGGATCAGCCCCTGCAGCGGCGTCGGGTTAATCACCGGGATCAGCCGCAGCTGAAAAGAAAAAAGCTGGATGAGGGCAATCCCCAGCCAGAACGTCGGTAAGGAGATAAACAGGACCGGCAGAGACTGAAGGGTATTGCTCAGCCAGCGCAGACCCGGCAGACGCGATGCAAAGGCCAGCGCAAAGGCCAGCAGGACCGCGAGCACAAACGCGGGCAGGGCGAGGCTCAGGGTATCCGGCAGATTGCTGGCAATCAGCTCGCTGACCGGCACGCCGGCCTGTAGCGAATAGCCGAAATCCCCGCGCAGCATCGCCAGCAGCGTATGGCCGTACTGCTGCCACAGCGGGCTGTCCGCGCCGTAGGCCACGCGCATCTCCTCGATTTGCGCCGGGCTTAAGCCCAGGTCCGGGTTCTGAAATTTAATCAGCACCGCGTCGCCCGGCAGCACCTGGAGCAACACGAACGAGAGGGTAAAGGCGGCCCACAGTACCAGCAGCCCGTGCCCTAAACGTTGAAGAAGTGCGTGGCGCATCGTCAGCTCCTCAGTGTTTCTCAATCCACGCGCCGTAGAACGACGGGCGGCCAACCGCTTCGAAATTCACGCCTTTCAGCCACGGCGCGCCGGCAAAGACCTGCGGCTCCTCGAAAATCGGAATGACGTAGGCGTTATCCAGCAGGTAGCGCTGCGCGTCCCCCGCCAGCTGCAGGCGTTTTTGCGGGTCGACCTCAGCCGAAATGTTCACCAGCAGTTCATTCAGCCTGTCGTCACGGAAGTTTTTGACCTTGTCGCTGGATCCGCCTTTTTGCAGCAGCGCGTCGCGGTTAGCCGGGTAGAACATGCTTTTCACCACGTCCGGATCGGCGCGGCCCACTTCGGAGACGGTTAACGGGGTTTTCAGCGGATCAAGGTTATCCAGCGTGCGGCTGCCTGCATCTCCGGCTTTGACGCTCAGCGCCACGCCCACCTGTCGCCACTGCTGGGCAACCAGCTGCAGAACCTCTTTGTTCTGCGGCTGCGGCAGGGATTCATACACCGTCAGCGCCAGACGCTGGCCGTCTTTGGCGCGGATCCCGTCGCCGCCTGCTTTCCAGCCCGCCTCGTCCAGCAGCTGGTTGGCTTTTGCCGGGTCAAAGGTCAATTTGTCGCTGAGATCGACAAAGCCCGCGGCGGAACCGGCAATCACGGACTTCGCCTGCGGATAGTTGGCCGAGAAGAGGGTCTCGACCACCTGTTTTGCATTGGTGGCATGCAGCAGCGCCTGGCGAACGCGAACGTCGGCGACCAGCGGGTTATCCGGGCGGAAGCTGATGCTGTCGTTCACCCCGCGGGTCGGGGCGGCGTAGATCTTATAGCCCTGGTCTGTCGCCTGCTTTTCGTCATACGCCTGCACCTGGCGAATAAAGTCGGCCTGACCGGCCAGCAGGGCGCCGACGCGCACGCTGTCTTCCTGGGTCACGATAAACTTGATGCCGTCGAGATTAGCTGGCCCCTGCTGCGCCAGGTTTTTCGGCCCCCACTGATAGTCTTTGCGCGCTTCGAGCGTCACTTCACGTCCCAGCTTCTCGTCCTTCACCACAAACGGGCCGGAACCGATGATGTGGCGGGCATCTCCCAGCTCTTCGAAGTTGCGCTTCAGCGTGCTGAGCGAGACCAGACCCGAGCCAATGGTGGCGGTGCCCTGCAGGAACCCCGGCGACGGTTTTTTGAAGTAGAACTTCACGGTCAGCGGGTCGATGACTTCGCTGCGATCGTAGTTATTAATCACTTCTGACACCGGCAGGCGCTGCGCCTTATTGCCTGAACCGTAGGTATCAAAGTTTTTCGCCACGGCGTTCGCGTCCAGCGGCGTGCCGTCGGAGAAGGTGATGCCGGGACGAAGCTTAAAGGTGTATTCGGTTTTATCGGCGTTGGTGGTCCAGCTTTCGGCCACCCAGGGTTCGACCTGCAGCGTCTTTGGGTTCTGCCATGTCAGTTTGTCGGTGATTTGATTCAGAATGCCGCCGTTCGGGTAAAAGCCACCGGCAGGCGGATAGAGGTTGGTGTGCGCCTGTTGCTCCAGATAAATCAGCGTGCCGCCTTTGACGGGCGCATCTGCTGCCCAGGCTGCGGTTGTCGCCAGAATCAGCGCCGTCAGCAGCGGCAGACGAAATGGGGTTTGCATGGTGAATTCCTTTGTTATCTTCTTGTTAGCGTCGGATTCATCATCGGGCGCGGGGGAAAACAAGGGAACAAAGGAATTAAGATAAGGATTGCCGGAAAATGGCTATAAAAAAACCGCTCCAGCGAGGAGCGGTAATGAAAGATGAACGATTATGAACGTAGGTCGATTACCATACGGCCGCGGATCTGGCCCTGTTCCATCTCTTTAAAGATGGCGTTGATGTCCTCGATTGGACGCATCGTGACTTTCGGCACCACCTTACCTTCTGCGGCGAACTGGAAGGCTTCCTGCAGATCCTGACGGGTGCCGACCAGGGAACCTACCACCTGGATGCCGTCCAGCACCAGACGCGGAATGTCGAGGCTCATCGCTTCCGGCGGCAGGCCAACCGCGACCACGCGGCCACCGGCACGCACGGCGTCAACGGCTGAGTTAAAGGCCGCTTTTGCGACGGCAGTAACGACTGCGGCATGCGCGCCGCCGGTTTTCTCCTGCACAATTTTCGCGGCGTCTTCGCTACGGGAGTTGATGGTTAAATCCGCACCCATGCTGGCCGCCAGCTTCAGCTGTTCGTCGTTAACGTCGAGAGCGATGACTTTGGCGTTAAAGACGTTTTTGGCGTACTGCAGCGCAAGGTTGCCCAGACCGCCCAGACCATAGATTGCGATCCACTGGCCCGGTTTAATACCCGACACCTTCACCGCTTTATAGGTGGTGACGCCGGCGCAGGTGATGCTGCTGGCCGCAGCGGATTCCAGACCGTCCGGCACTTTTACGGCGTAGTCAGCGGTGACGATGCACTCTTCCGCCATGCCGCCGTCAACGGAGTAACCGGCGTTTTTCACGTCGCGGCACAGGGTTTCGTTGCCGGTATTACAGTATTCGCAGTGGCCGCAGCCTTCAAAAAACCAGGCCACGCTTGCGCGATCGCCGACTTTCAGCGACTTCACGCCGGGGCCGACTTCTTTTACGATACCAATCCCTTCGTGGCCCAGGATAACCCCGGTTTTATCGCCAAAATCACCGTTCTTCACGTGGAGGTCGGTATGGCATACGCCACAGCATTCCATCTTCAGCAGGGCCTCCCCGTGCTTTAGCGGGCGTAAGGTTTTTTCGGTGACATTAACCTGATGATCCTGAGTGACAACAGCAGCCTTCATGTGTATCTCCTTGTTCATGATGAGTATCTGCATAGCAGGTGTAATACTCCTCAAGGATTAGTGGTTTGGCGCTGTAATGCAAGGCAACGGCAACATAATGTCATTATTTAATCCATTTTCAGAATAAGAATACGGCGTTCCTCTAATAATTTAGGGGGAAAATACTGGCCCGACGAGAGACTCGCCGGGCGCAGACTTACAGCTGTGCCTCTATCTCCTCTATCTCTTTACGCCATTGCGCCTGCAGATGCGGCTTTTGATGCTTCGGCTTACGCGCCAGATCGTCTTCCAGCAGCGTTTCAAGCGCGACCAGCCGTTCGAGCAGATCGTCATACGGCGAGGGTTGAACCGCCGCAGTATCGATGACGGGCGCGGTGGATGTCGCCAGCCCCGCGCTTTCACGCAGGCGCTCAAACACCGCTTCTGCATCGTGCCACTCGCTCAGCTTTCCCTCTTCAATCAGCCAGAAACGGTTGCAGCTTTGGCTAATTAACTGACGGTCGTGGCTGACCAGCAGCACGCCGCCTTCAAACTGTTGAAGGGTTTGCGCCAGCGCCTCTTTGCCTTCCATGTCCAGGTGGTTAGTGGGCTCATCCAGCATCAGCAGGCTGTAGCGGGCAAGCGTCAGGCCCACGAACAGCAGGCGCGAGCGTTCGCCGCCGCTGAGCGTGCTGATTTTCTGCCCATGGCGGGACCACGGGAACCCGGCGCTGATGAGCGCCATTTTGCGGTTCTGCGGATCCGGTGCAAAAGGCTCCAGCGCGTCGAGCAGCGTGGCGTCATCCGGCAGCTGATTAAGCGTCTGGTCGTAATAGCCTGGCGACACGCGCGGATGGATTTTCAACCCGCTTTCTGCGGACTCATCGGCAAACTGTTGCCAGATAAGCCTCATCAGCGACGATTTGCCGCAGCCGTTACGACCGACAATCGCCACGCGATCGCCGCTTTTTAGCCGCGCCATTTCGATGTTAAACAGCGGCGGTAGCCCGGGCGCAGGCGGGACGCTGAGGTTTTCCATCTCCAGCAGACGGTCGGCCCGCAGCGCGTCGCCGCGCAGTGTTAACGTCCACTGGCTGCCTGCCGTGAGCGCCGTCTGGCTCTCCTTCAGCCGTTCGACCTGTTTTTCCATCTGTTTGGCTTTGCGGGCCAGGTCTTCGTTGTCGTAAACCTTGCCCCAGGTCGCCAGCCGCTTCGCGCTGGCGGTCACGCGGTCAATCTCCTTTTGCTCCGCCTTGTGGCGCTGCGCGTCGCTTTCATCCTTTGCTTCAAGCGCCTTGCGGGCGGCCGTGCAGGGAAGGGCGAAGTAGTGCAGCGTTTTATCGCGCAGGATCCAGCTGCCGTTGGTTACGGCATCCAGCAGCTGTCGATCATGGGAGACCAGCACGAAGCTGCCTGACCAGTTCTGCAGAAAGTGTTCCAGCCAGAGCATGGTCGGCAAATCAAGGTGGTTGCTGGGTTCATCGAGCAGGAGCAGATCCGGGTCGTGAATCAGCGCCCGCGCCAGCAGCAGGCGGGTGTGCTGCCCGCCGCTCAGCGTGGCGGATTGCAGCGCCATATCCTGAGGCGTGAAGCCCATGCCTGCCAGCAGCGTTTCGGCTTTCCAGCGCAGGCTATCGCGCTCGGCTAAAGGCAGCTGTGCGAGCACGGCATCCAGCATGGTCAGCGGGAAAATGGCGTCCGGAAGATGTTGCTCCACGCGCGCCATCAGGCAGTGCCCGGCCAGCGCTACCGTGCCGGCGGCGGGGGAGTCAGTGCCGTCCAGCACCTTCAGCAGCGTGCTTTTGCCGCAGCCGTTGTCGCCCAGCAGGCCAATGCGATCGCCTTTTTTCAGCGTAAAGGAGAGTGAGTCGAAGAGCGTGCCAAACGCCGTATCAACGCGTAAAGATTGTGCAGTGAGTAAAGTGCTCATTGTTGCTTACCCAAGAGTTACAGGCATGTTTATGCCTCGTCAAACATCGCTGACGATAACTCAGTAAGCCCGAGAGAAGGGATTTCAGGGGTTGGTGTCTTCGCTCAAGCAGAAGTTATCGCAGCACGATACCGATAACGCTTGAGCTGGTGCGATCACCAAATGTATGTGAAACATTGAAAATTTCACAGTACAGCATAATTGGCCTCCTTATATATTCAGTAGGTTAATGGATGAAGGGAGTGTAGCGGGGGAAAAGGGGTTTGGCTAGTGGGGGGCGAATCTAATTCCCTCTCCCTTTGGGAGAGGGTTAGGGTGAGGGGAACATACGGCTGTAGTGGTCATTCCGTTCACTTTATGTTCCTTGCTACTCTGTAACGACATGAC